>DLQV01000195.1:0-4363 GCA_002474415.1 Lachnospiraceae bacterium UBA7598 | reverse complement strand
CAATATCGTACAACAGTGACTGGATGTAAAATCCAGTTCCTCCGGCGATGATCGGGATCTGTCCGGCGGCATAGATCTGCTGCAGGGCTTCTTTTGCCATCTGCTGAAAACGGACAATATTAAATTCTTCGGATGGTTCTAATACATCAATCAGATAATGGGGAATTCCATCCATCTCTTCCGGCATAATCTTTGCAGAACCGATATCCATATGTTTATATACCTGCATCGAATCCGCGGAAATGATGGCGCCGTTTATTTTTTTCGCAAGTTTTATCGACAGTGCCGTTTTTCCGACCGCTGTGGGACCTGCAAGAATGACAAGTGGTTTCATGAAACAATCCTCTTAAATTTTTTCTCTATTTCGTATTTTGACATGGAAATGATGGTTGGCCGGCCATGTGGACAGCAGAATGGATTTTCCAGCGTCAGTAATTCCGTCATGAGTGCATCCACTTCCGGCAGGCTCAGTTTATTATTTCCTTTTACCGCTGCTTTGCAGGACATGGTAGCTACTTTTTCCAGAATCAGTTCCGGTGTCTGTCGTCCGGTCAGGTTTGAAAAATCATCAAGCATTTCGATAAACAGATCTTTCATGTCAATATGGTACAAATTATCCGGTACGGCGGAAATCATATATTCTCTGCCTCCGAAATTTTCGATCTCGTATCCGAATTTTTTGATTTCCGGCAGGTACGTCTCAAGCATTTCCTGTTCATGGGCATCCAGACTCAGCATAATCGGTGGGCTGATGGATTGCGAAGTGAACTCTTTTTCTTTTAATTTTGCCATCATCCGCTCAAAAAGTACCTTTTCATGTGCAGCATGTTGATCCATGATATACAATTTATCTTCGTATTCGATCAGCCAGTAGGTTTTAAACAGCTGTCCGATGATCCGATGTTTTTTCCGGGCATCATCCGTTAAAAATTCCGGTGAAGCATCGGCAAGTGTCATCTGTTCGCCAACCGGTTGTTTTTGGGGGATATCTGCAGGAGAAACTGTTTCCTCCCGCTTCGAAAACGGCTCAAACGGTTCCCGCACCATGGTTTTATCCGGACGCTGTGGCACATACGGCTCAAATGCCGGTGTTTTTTTTGATGGCACAGGCGAAGGCACTGGAGAAACCGGTTTTTCCGGAATCGTCGGCTGGTGATGCTGTTGTCGGATTTCATTGATTCTCCGCTTTTCAAACGGTTCCGGAATCGGTTCTTTGTATACCGGTGGAAGATTCTTTTTTTTATGTTCTGCTTCATCTACCGGGACTTCCGGAATCAGTTCCTTATGGGAAAGCAGCCCGAAGAGAACATCGCACAATTCTTTGTAAATTTCCTGATTGTGTCCAAACCGCAATTCCATTTTTGTTGGATGTACATTAACATCAAGTGTATCACTCGGAAATGTGAAGTACAAAACTGTAAACGGATACTGGTGCTGCATCAGGAAATTATGATAAGCCTCTTCAATCGACTTGGAAAGCAGGGAACTTTTGATGTAGCGGCCATTGATAAAATAGTTTTCATAATTCCGGTTTCCGCGGTTAATAACGGGCTTTCCAATATAGCCGGAAAGGGAGAACAATTCTCCCTCGTAGTTTACTTCTAACAGTGCTGCCGCAATCTCACGTCCGTAAATATGGTAAATGAGATCCCGTTTTTTCCCGTTTCCGGAAGTGTGCAGCCTTGTCTGATTATTGTTGATATATTTAAAAGAAATATCCGGATGGGACAGGGCCAGTTTTTCTAACATGTCACTGATGTAGGTGCCCTCTGTCTGTGCCGTTTTTAAAAATTTGCGCCGGGCAGGGGTATTGTAAAACAGATCCCGGACCAGAAACGTTGTGCCATCGGGTGCACCGATTTCTTCGTTTGCAATTTCCTTAGAGCCCTCAATCACGTATCGGGTGCCGGTCAGTGCATCGGCTGGTTTGGTGATCATTTCCACTCTGGAAACGGCAGCGATGCTTGAGAGCGCTTCGCCACGAAATCCCAAAGAATGTACACACATCAGATCTTCTGCACTGCGAATCTTGCTAGTTGAGTGTCGTAAAAAGGCCAGCGGAACTTCGTCTTTTGGAATTCCACATCCATTGTCTGTGATGCGGATCAGGGAAATTCCTCCTTCTTTGATCTCCACGGTAATGGCAGAGGCCCCTGCATCGATGGCGTTTTCCACAAGCTCTTTTACCACAGAACTTGGGCGTTCCACTACCTCTCCTGCTGCAATCTTATCAATTGTCTCCTGACTTAATAACGCAATTTTGCTCATTCTTTTTCCTTTTATCCTACCAGCGGTTTTTAACTTTATTCTGAAGTTCATACAGTTTATTGAGTGCATCCATCGGGGTCATGTGGCTGATATCCACTTCCCGCAGTTCCTGGATGATATCATCATCTTTTACGGTGTCAAACAATGACATCTGTGTCAGATCCACCTCATCAAGATGCTGTTTTTTCTTTTTGCCGGAGGCTTGTCCTTCCACGGATATATTTTTCACAGTTTCCGTAATATCATTTGCAGAAAGCTGGTTGACAATGTCTTTTGCACGGTCGATCACAAGTTCCGGAATACCTGCCAGTTTTGCAACCTGTATACCATAACTTTTGTCTGCGCCGCCCTTTACAATTTTGCGCAAGAAGACGATGTCGTCTCCTTTTTCCTTGACCGCAATACAGTAATTATTGACACTGTTTAATTTTCCTTCCAGTTCCGTCAGTTCATGATAATGTGTGGCAAAAAGTGTTTTTGCTCCCAGCAATTTGGGATTACTGATATACTCAACAACCGCCCAGGCAATGCTGAGTCCGTCGAAAGTACTGGTTCCGCGTCCGATTTCATCCAGAATCAAAAGAGAATTTGCCGTAGCATTGCGAAGAATATTTGCCACTTCATTCATTTCTACCATAAAGGTACTCTGACCGCTTGCCAGATCATCCGAAGCTCCGACACGCGTAAAAATCCGGTCCACAATTCCGATGTTTGCAGATTCTGCCGGAACAAAGCTTCCGATCTGTGCCATCAGGACGATCAGTGCGCTCTGGCGCATATAAGTAGACTTTCCTGCCATATTCGGGCCAGTAATGATGGAAATGCGGTTCTTGTGATTGTCCAGATAGGTATCATTATCTATAAACATATCATTGACAATCATTTTTTCGACAACCGGATGACGGCCGCCTTTGATATCAATCACACCGGATTCGTTGATTTTTGGTTTGCAGTAATTGTTCTGGCTTGCCACAAGTGCCAGAGAAACAAACACATCGATCTGTGCCACGGCCCGGGCAGTTGCCTGAATACGCGCGACATTTTCCGCAATGGTATCCCGGATCTGGCGAAACAGATCATATTCCAATTCAACCAGACGATCCTGGGAACCGAGAATCGTATCTTCGAGTTCTTTTAATTCCGGTGTAATATAGCGCTCGGCATTGGTCAATGTCTGCTTTCTTACATAGTAATCCGGCACCAGATCCTTAAAGGAATTGGTCACTTCCAGATAATATCCAAATACTTTGTTGTACTTGATACGCAGATTTTTAATTCCGGTTTTTTCCCGTTCTTTGCTCTCTAAGTCTGCCAGCCATTTCTTTCCATCCGTCGATGCATTCCGCAGCCGGTCCACTTCCTCGTTGTACCCGGTTTTTATGATATTGCCGTCACGTACGGAAATCGGAGGATCGTCATTGATCGAGGATTTCAAAAGTGCACACAGATCTTCCAGACAATCAAAATGTTCCCGGATTTCGGTGGCAAGTTCTCCCTTTAAATCCTCCAGAAGCGTTCTGATCGGAGGCAGCATTTCCAAAGAATTACAAAAAGCAATCATATCGCGCGGATTGGCGGTCTGATATGTAATTCTGGTAATCAGACGTTCCAGATCATAAATCGGTCCCAAATATTCCCGCAATTCTTCCCGGGTAATTTCCTGATCATTTAAATTTGTGATCAGTTCCTGCCGTTTTAATATTTCTGCTTTGTCGATCAGTGGCTGTTCCACATAAGAGCGCAAAAGCCTAGCACCCATTGCCGTTTTGGTCTTATCCAATACCCAGAGCAGCGAACCACGCTTCTGCTTCTCCCGCATGGTCTCTACCAGTTCGAGATTTCTCCGGGAGGAACTGTCAATGATCATATATTTTCCAATGGAATATGGACGAATTTCCAGAATATTGGAAAGCGTGTTCTTTTGTGTTTCATACAGATATTTCAGTAATGCTGCGGAGGCAATCACACCACAGTCGTAATCAATCAGTCCCAGCCCTTCCAGACTCTGTACATGAAAATGAGACAACAGAGTTTCCTTTGCAAGATCATCCCCGAAATACCACGAATCCAGAGCAGATACTGCAATTCCCAAGCG
>DLQV01000161.1 GCA_002474415.1 Lachnospiraceae bacterium UBA7598 | reverse complement strand
CAAGAGGAGTGTTTTCCAACGAAGCCGGTATGGGTTCAGCGGCAATTACGGCTGCAGCTGCAACAACGGATAACCCGGTGCGTCAGGGCTATATCAATATGACGGGAACCTTCTGGGATACGATTGTTGTCTGTACGATTACGGGACTTGCGATTGCCTCTTCTGGTGTCCTTGGCATGACCGATGCTGCCGGAAATATGCTGACCGGTTCGGATGTTACGATTGCAGCATTTGAGACGGTCCTTGGATCGGCCGGAGGCTGGCTTGTGACGATCGGCATTACATTGTTTGCGTTTTCTACGATTCTCGGATGGGAATATCACGGGGAAAAAGCCTTTGAATATCTATTGGGAACACACCGGTTTAATATGGTATACCGCCTCATTTTTTCCTTTGTTGTGTATTTCGGATGTACACAGACACTGAGCCTGGTATGGAATTTTTCAGATATTGCCAATGCGCTGATGGCAATCCCGAATCTGATCTGCATGCTTCTTTTGAGTGGCGAGATCGCAAAAGATATTCGGGAGTTTCAGAAAGAAATTCATAAATATGATTAAAAAATGTAAGGTTATTCTTTGCTATCGGGCAGGATGCGTAGTATAATAGTAGTATCTGAAATTTTATTTACATGACATGGAGGTTAAAAAATTATGCAGATGGAACAGCTACGCAAAGACATGATGGCAGCGATGAAAGCACGTGACAAGGAACGGAAAGATGCGATTTCTTCTCTGGTTTCTGCCGTCAAGAAGAACGCAATCGATGCCGGATGCAGAGATGATATTCCGGAGGATATGGTCAATGCGACGATCATGAAGGAGTTAAAGACTGTTCAGGAACAGATCGATTCCTGCCCGGCAGAACGTACAGATCTGTTGGAGGAGTACAAGAAGCGTTACGATATCATGAAAGAGTATGCGCCGAAGATGCTTTCGAAAGAGGAAGTGACTGCGATTGTTAAGGAAAAGTTCGCAGATGTGATTGCAACGAAGAACAAGGGACAGATCATGAAGACGATCATGCCGGAGCTGAAAGGCAAGGCCGACGGAAAAGTGATCAATGAAGTGGTCACGGAGATGTGCAACGCATAAAGGAGTAGAAACATGAGATTGTATATGCCGACGAAAGTATTTTTTGGCAGCGGCTGTGTTTCGGAAAACGGTGCAGAGTTAAAAGCCTTAGGAAGCAGAGCCATGATTGTGACTGGAAAACATTCCAGCCGCATCAATGGTTCGCTTGCAGCAGTCGAGCAGGCACTGCAGGCGAATGGACAGACCTATGTGATTTTTGATGAGGTCGAAGAGAATCCGTCTGTGGAGACTGTGGCTGTAGCGGCTGGTATAGCAGTAAAAGAACAGGTGGATTTTTTTGTGGCCGTGGGCGGTGGATCGCCGATGGATGCTTCCAAGGCGATTTCGCTTCTGGCAGCGAATCCATCGGCGATTGATCACGCAGAGGAGAGGCTTTATCATCCGGAGCCGATGCAGGGCTATCCGGTTGCAGCAGTCCCGACCACGTCCGGTACAGGATCGGAAGTGACGCCTTATGCGATTCTGACACGGCACGATTTACATACGAAGCAGTCAATTGCACACAAATGGTTTGCAGATCTGGCATTTGTGGATGCCGGATATTTAAAGACTTCTTCTTATGAAAATATGGTAAGCACCTGTGTGGATGCGCTGGCACACCTGATTGAGTCGTATTTGAACACCAATGCAAATGCATACAACCGGATGTATTCGGCGGAAGGTCTTCGGATCTGGGGCAGTGCAAAGGAATACCTGCTTTCTTCCGAAATTAAGATTCCGGATGAGGGCTACGAAACGTTTATGCATGCATCCGTTGTGGCAGGCATGGCGATTGCACATACCGGTACTAGTATTCCACACGGATTGAGTTATCCGGTTACATATGAGCTTGGAGTTCCCCATGGAAAAGCGGTTGGATTTTTCCTGCCGGGATTTTTGCGCTTTTATAACAACCAGAAACGGGTGGCAGAGGTGCTGGAACTGCTTGGATTTGAGAACCGGGCAGAGTTTATCGCATATCTGGACAAGCTTCTCGGACAGCCACAGATTCCGGATGCACTTTGGGAGGAGGATGTGCAGAAACTGTTGCAGAATCCTGCCAAGTTAAAAAATTATCCGTTTGAGATGACGGAAGAGATTCTGAAAAAATATTTAAACAAATGAAAACCAGTTTGAGGAGGAAACTTATATGATACAAAAGTTGATTGAAAAGTTAAATAAGAAGAGATTAAAGGAACGAATTTCTTCTGCAATTGTGATGGTGGCTCTGATTGTCAGCATTTCCGGTGTTGTGGGAGCTGTATCCGGAATTGTGATCAGCAATCGTTATAATTATGCATTGAAAAATTACGGTTTTTCACAGGGCGATATTGGCAAGATGATGATTACGTTTGCCGATACGAGAAGTTATCTGCGTGCTACAATCGGATATCAGGAAGAAAAACTGGTAAACAGCTGTGCAGAAAATTATGAGAAGAAGAAGGAATCCTGCCAGCAGTACACCAAAGATGTAAAAGATACGATTTCATCAGCGGATGAGGAGAAAATCTATAATAGCATCACGGAAAAACTGACGGAATATTATAAAATTTGTGATGCCGTACTGGAAAAAGGAAAAAACACACAGGACATTGATGCGCGTCATGAGGCTCAGCAGATGGCACAGGATCAGGTGGCACCGATCTATGAGGAAATTTATCAGGAAATGGTAAAACTCATGAATGCGAATACCGAACACGGAGATGCGACAGAGAAAATTCTTTCTGTTGTGGAAGTTGTATCTTTACTTGTTATTATTGCCATTATTGTGCTTGCCATTTTTGTTGCACGCCGGATCGGTAAAGTGCTTGCACAGAATATAGTTGATCCTTTGGATCAGCTGGGTGCCCGTTTTGATACATTTGCAAAGGGAGATCTCTCCAGTGAGTTCCCGGAGATGACGTCAGAGGATGAGATTTCTGAGATGGTAGTTGTTGCACGTGACATGGCAAAGAATCTGGCAGCCGTTATTCAGGATGTCAACCATCGTATGGATCTGATGGCACACAACGATTACACGGGTGTTTCCAAGATCCCGGAGAAGTATATGGGTGAGTTTGCGGCAATGAACGACGCCATCCATGTGATGAATACGGATATGAATGAGACCATGCACCGGATTGAGGAGGCAGCTTCTCAGGTATCAGCAGGATCTACCAATCTGGCAGAGGGATCACAGACACTGGCAGAGGGATCTACCGATCAGGCAGGTGCAGTGGAAGAACTTCTGGCATCCTTTGCCAATATTACCGAAGGGGTTGAGCACACACATGAAAGTGCACAGGCTTCTTACGAATTATCTGTAAAATATGCACAGGAAGCAGATAAGACACAGAAGGAAATGAATGCAGTTACCGAAGCAATGAAGAGAATCAGTGATATGTCCAAGCAGATCGAGACGATCATCGGACAGATCGAGGAGATTGCAGAGCAGACAAACTTGCTTGCCCTAAACGCATCCATTGAGGCTGCACGTGCAGGA
>DLQV01000201.1:23835-25100 GCA_002474415.1 Lachnospiraceae bacterium UBA7598 | reverse complement strand
AGCTGTACCATCAGCCGCAGGGCATACCATACACTGAATCGCACGCTGTGCAAAGCATTGTATTTCCAGCGTTGCGGCATGGCACTGGAAGAAACCTTTGCCGGAAAATTCAAACGTTGTACCTGTCACACGGGCACAGCGGTACGGCTGGAAGATTATCTGGAAAGAAAAGAAGATGCCAGACAGTATGAGGTGACCGGAGGCTGGCACGATGCCGGAGATTACGGCAGATATACCACAGCAGCGGCTACGGCGCTTGCGCACATGATCTATGCACAGCAGCTCTTTCCGGAGAGTTTTACCGAAAACTTAAATATTCCGGAAAGCAACGATGCGATGCCGTATATCTGGACAAGCTGGAAGAATATTTAAAAACAAACGAAAATCCAACCGATATGGGCTGGGTGGATGTGTCCGGTCTGGCGGGGCTTTCCTGTCTGTTTGGAGCAAAGAAAAAAGAAGTGAAGGAAGCACAGCGTTTTCAGGCGTGCCAGCAGAAATTCCGGCAGGCATTTTTAAACGAGGCGGATAAAATCTGTGACATTGCAGATGCCGGCGGATATTTTGTTGCGCTGACAAAAGAAGAATATGGCTGGGGCAGCAACATGGTTGTGCTCAACCGCGCCATGATCCTTGCGGTTGCGCATCTTCTGACCGGGGAAGCGCGTTACCGGGAAACGGCACAGGCGCAGATGGACTATATTCTTGGTGAGAATGCAACCGGCTACAGCTATGTGACCGCCGTGGGAACAAAAAGCTGTCAGAATCCGCACAATCGTGTGACCGTTTCGGATGGAATCGATGAGATCATTCCGGGATTTGTCGTGGGCGGTCCAAACTCAGCTCCGGTGGATGAAAAGGCAGAGTGGCTGATCACGCCGGATACACCGCCGATGAAATGTTTTCTGGATGTATGGGAGTGTTATTCGCTGAATGAAATCACGATTTACTGGAACTCTCCGGCGATCTTTGTCGCTGCATTTTTGAATGCGGATATAGCTTAAAACTATAGCAAAAGCACAAAAATAAATATTATGCAGAAAAACTGACGTATGCTATACTGAGCCACAAACAAAGGAAAAGCGACGGCATAATTTACAGATTATCAAATGCAGGCGTTGCTTTTGAAAGAAACTTTACAACATGGTACGTCAGGAGAGCATAATGAAAACATCAATTATCGGATACCCGAGAGTGGGTTCCTTACGGGAACTGAAATTTACAACAGAAAAATATTTCCGTGGTGAGGTTTCTGCGGAAGAATT
>DLQV01000201.1:22175-23788 GCA_002474415.1 Lachnospiraceae bacterium UBA7598 | reverse complement strand
AAATACCGCAAAAGAAATCCGCAAAACCCAGTGGACATTACAGAAAAATACCGGACTGGATTTCATTCCGTCAAATGATTTTTCTTTCTATGATATGACATTGGATACGGCAGTATTATTCAATATTATTCCGGAGCGCTACACAAAGCTTGGACTTTCCGCACTGGATACCTATTTTGCCATGGCAAGAGGTTATCAGGGAGCAGCCGGAGATGTCAAGGCACTTGCCATGAAAAAATGGTTCAACACCAATTATCATTACATGGTACCGGAAATCGATGATAATACAGAGATCAAACTTGCCGGAACCAAGCCGTTTGACGAGTTTGCCGAGGCAAAAGCCCTTGGCATTACCACAAAACCGGTAATCATTGGTGCATTTACCCTGTTAAAACTTCTGCGCTATGTGGGAAAGAAACAGGCCGCAGATTATGCAGATGCCGTGATCGCTGCATACGCAGGGCTGCTTGAAAAGTTTGTCGCAGCCGGCGCAGAATGGGTACAGTTTGACGAACCATATCTGGTGCACGATCTGACCAGTGAAGATATTGCATTATTCGAAACCTTATATCAGGGAATCCTTGCAAAAAAGGGACCAGGCAAAGTACTGTTACAGACCTATTTCGGGGATGTGCGTGACTGCTATGGCAATATCACAGCGCTTGCTTTTGACGGAATCGGTCTGGATTTCTTAGAGGGAAGAAAAACAAAAGAACTGGTAGAAGCAAATGGTTTTCCACAGGATAAGGTATTGTTTGCAGGACTTGTCAACGGAAAAAATATCTGGAAAAACCACTACGGAAAGACTTTGGAAGTGATCGATGCGCTTAAGGCGAAGAACATCGATGTGGTGTTAAATACTTCCTGCTCCCTGCTTCATGTGCCATATACATTGAAAAATGAGACAAAGCTTCCGGAAAAATACACTGAGCACTTTGCATTTGCAGAGGAGAAGCTGCAGGAGCTGGCAGAGTTAAAGAAACTGGCAGACGTTGATTACAAACTGGATGCGGCATTCCTGGAAAATGCCTCTCTGTTTGCTACCCGTCCGGATTGCAGAAACAATGCGGTACAGGAGCGTGTAGCAGCCATTCGTGAGGAAGACTTTACCAGACTTCCGGCATTTGAAGAGCGTGAAGCGATTCAGAAAAAAGAGTTTGCGCTGCCGGTATTCCCGACGACAACAATCGGTTCTTTCCCACAGACTGCGGATATCAAGAAAAACCGTACGGCACGCCGTAAGGGAGAGATCAGCGAAGAAGCCTATGTGGAATTTAATAAAAAGAAGATCGCTGAGTTGGTACAGATCCAGGAAGAGATCGGACTTGATGTGCTGGTGCACGGGGAGTTTGAGCGAAATGACATGGTGGAATATTTCGGCGAGCAGTTAAGCGGTTATCTGTTTACCGAGAAGGCATGGGTGCAGTCTTATGGTACCCGCTGCGTGAAGCCGCCAATCATCTGGGGTGATGTATCCCGCGAAAAGCCGATGACCGTGGACTGGTCCGTTTATGCACAGAGTCTGACAAAGAAGCCGATAAAGGGCATGCTGACCGGTCCGGTTACGATTTTAAACTGGTCTTTTCCGCGCGAAGACATTTCCTTAAAGGAAA
>DLQV01000201.1:3933-22129 GCA_002474415.1 Lachnospiraceae bacterium UBA7598 | reverse complement strand
CAGATCGCACTTGCCATTCGGGATGAGGTGCTCGATCTTGAGGCAAATGGTATCCGTGTGATCCAGGTTGACGAGGCAGCACTCCGCGAGAAGCTTCCACTGCGCAAGAGTGACTGGTACAAAGAATATCTCGACTGGGCAATTCCGGCATTCCGTCTGGTACACAGCGGTGTGAAAGCACAGACACAGATCCACACCCATATGTGTTACAGTGAGTTTACCGATATCATCCGCGCAATCGATGATATGGATGCCGATGTCATTACGTTTGAGGCATCCCGTTCCGATCTGCTGATTCTGGATTCTCTGAAGGAGAACCATTTCAAGACGGAGGTAGGACCGGGTGTGTACGATATCCATTCCCCGCGTGTACCGTCAGTAGAGGAAATCAAGGCGGCACTCGAAAAGATGCTCACCCGTATCGCTCCGGAGAAGCTCTGGGTAAATCCGGACTGTGGATTAAAAACCCGTGGCGTACCGGAGACCGTTGCCAGCTTGAAAAATCTTGTGGAGGCGGCAAAGGAACTGCGGAAGGAAGCATAAAAAGTGTTACAATAAAATTCGTTTATTATAGCTATGAAAGGGATCAGTGCAAATTGATTTTGCACCGGTCCTTTTTTCTTTTTTGAAAAAATCTTTTCAGAATCCCAACTATTTTGTATCATATTTCGTATATCTGAGTGAACGGAGATAAAGGCGGTGAACATGCATGCAGACAGACAACCAGTTAATCCGCAGAATTAAGAAAAAACAGGATAAAAAAGCGGCGGATGAACTGATCCGACGATACTACCGGGAAATCTATGCATTTACCTACCGGCAGACCGGAGAGCGGGAACTTGCGCTTGATCTGACACAGGAAATTTTTATCACTGTTTTGCAGGGAATTTATGCGTTTGATGAGAAAAAGGCGGGCTTCCGCACCTGGGCATACCGTGTGGCAGCCAACAGGATCACGGATTATTATCGCAGCAAAAGTTATAAAAAGGAAAAACTGCAGCAGTCTCTGCAATGGGAAACAGAGGAGGAAGAAACCGTGCGTGATCTGGCGGAGCATATGGTGCAAAAAGAGCAGATTCGCCGGATCATGGACATTGTCGTTTCCTACGAGTGCGAATGGATTCGCATTTTTCAGAAAAAGTGCTTTGAGGAGAAGACATTTGCGCAGATTGCAGAGGAGATGGATCTTGCGGAGAGTACCGTAAAGACCCGATTTTACCAGATGTTAAAAAGGATTCGGCGGGAGGTGCAAAGATGAAGGAAAAAGCGACGCGGATGGAAAAAGAATGGAAGAAAGGACAGAAGATACCACTGCTTTCGGTAGAATTCCCGGAGGATGATGTTATACAGGGGGAATGTCGCGCGATTGTGGAAAAAGCAATACCAAAACGGCAGAGTCTG
Source organism: Lachnospiraceae bacterium UBA7598 (assembly GCA_002474415.1). GTDB lineage: Bacteria > Bacillota > Clostridia > Lachnospirales > Lachnospiraceae > Roseburia. The sequence goes on along the minus strand of DLQV01000201.1, from coordinate 20,728 downwards.
TGGGAAAGAATCAAAGAAATTTACTGGGGGCCGGGCATTGGTGCCATATTTTATCAGAGCGGAAGTATCTGGCTTATCGTTGCCTGCCTGTATCTGGGAATCGGATGGCTCGGACAGTCATATGCAAAGCAGCCCGAAACGCAGATGATAATCGTGTTTTTAGGATTTCCGGTCTGTTTTCTGGTGTTTGCGGCGCTGGCGTGGTGGCTGGATGCGCAGAACCATATGCAGGAGCTGATCGGCTCGTTTCATTATTCCCAGAGCTATCTGTCAGGACTTCGCATGCTGTATGCAGGCGTGATCATGATACTGGTCAATGTGGCCGGAGCAGCTTTATTTACAGATATTTCGGGAAAAGCGTTTGTGAGTATGGTTCTGGTGGGAAGCAGCAGTGTGTTTTTGTTTGCCTCGGTCTGTGTATATGCCTGCCACAAAGGTGCGGGTGGTCTGTTTTATGCAGGTCTGATCGCAGTCTGGGCGTGTGTGTGCGTGATTGCAAGGTTTGCGGGAACTGGCGTGCAGATGTTCCTTTTTACATCGGTTCCGCTGGTGGTGCACGGCGCGGTCACTGCCGCAAGTTTTGGCTTTTTGTTCGTATCAATAGGAAAGGTGGAGAAAAAAGATGCTTACTCTTTCGCATGTTAGCAAAAGTTACGGAAAATTTCCCGCGGTGGAAGACATCAGTCTTGAGATGGAGCATGGGCTTTACGGAATGCTTGCCCCAAACGGTGCGGGAAAGACAACTCTCATAAAAATGATTGCAACCCTGCTGGTTCCTACACAGGGAGAAATTTTATGGGATGGGATTCCCATTGCAAAACTCGGGGAAAAATACCGGGATCTGCTGGGGTATCTGCCACAGCAGTTTGGATATTACAAAAACAACACGCCCGTGCAGTATCTGGATTATCTGGCAGCGCTTAAAAATATGTCAAAGCAGACCGCAAAAGAAAAGATAGAACAATTGCTTGAACTGGTCGGACTTTCCGATGTGGCAGATAAAAAAATGAAAAAATTTTCCGGAGGAATGATCCAGCGGGTGGGAATTGCACAGGCAATGTTAAATGATCCGAAAATCCTGATACTGGATGAACCGACTGCGGGACTTGATCCAAAGGAGCGGGCGCGCTTCCGCAATATCCTGTCCACTTTGTCAAAGGACCGGATCGTCATTCTTTCCACGCATATTGTGTCGGATATCGAGTCGATTGCCAATCAGGTGATTCTGTTAAAAGACCGTAAACTATACCGGATGGACACGGTTTCCAATATTTGTAAAACGCTTGAAGGCAGAGTATATGAGCGCGTGATGGAAGACCGTGTTTTTGATACATTTCAAGACACACATCTGATTCTATCCGTGCGGCAGGAGCAGGAACACATGCAGGTGCGTTATTACAGCAGCAGGCCGGAGGAAAACAGCAGGAGTTGTACGCCGAATCTGGAAGATGTATTTCTGGTCACATATCAGGAGGAACCGGCATGAAAATATTGATAAAAGAATGTAAAAAAATCATGGATATCCGGGTATTGCTTGTTATAGCAGTATTTACGGTGCTGTTTTATCATTTGTTTCTGGAAGTGACGATTTATCCGGTGGGAGGACAGACAACAGATTCCCAGTATGATATGCCGTTTTACGCCGAACTGATAGAAAGCTTGGGAACTTCGCTGCCGCGTGAGGACTGGTCAAAGCTGGATGAAAAAAGAAAAGAACTAGAAGAGGCATACAGCCGGATCATTGCGGCTGATCCGGTTCTTGCAGATGCGGGAATTACGAATTATCAGAAATTTTCAAAGACACAGGAAACATTTTTTGATAAGGATACCTTAACCGATAAGGAAAAGAAAATCGATCAGGAACTGTCGCGTCTGGTCTTTGAGGATTCGGAAGGGTCAAAACTGTTTTTTGAACTTCAGGTGCTCGATCGGCTGGATGAATACAAAAATTTACAGAACAAAGATAGCATCTCTCTAATGCCGAGTGGAATTTTTTATATTGTAGAAAAAGATATGAGAATGATGGGAATTCTGCTTCTGATTTGTTTTGCAATCCTTGCGCTGCCGTATCTGATACGGGAACGGTTATGTCATGTACTGCCGTTGTATGCAACAACCGCTACCGGTCGGAAGATTTTTGACAGGCAGTTTCAGGCGCTTATGGTCTGCTGTGGTTTTGTGGGAATCGTACAATTTGGTATTTATGTACTGGTTTATGTCATAAAAGGACTGGCGGTATTCTGGAAAGGCGATTGTATCAACGATACGGGACTGCAGTTGTGGTGTAAAAATCTGCCATTTGGTTTCTATATGCTGCTTCACATGCTGCTGGTTTTTGTGTTTGTGCTGGCTGCGGTTGTTTTGATTTACCTGATCGGAAGAACGGCAGGCAACTACATTGCGGGAATTGCACTTACCATTCCGGCATGCATAGGGAGTGGTTTTTTGCTGACACACATTTTTGTACATCTGTTTCAGAAGCCGATGGATGAACATAGCCTGCCTTATTCGGAAGTGCTTTGGATTTTTGGGTGGATTTTGGTATGCGCGTGTGTGCTGTGGTGGAAAATGCACAGGGATCATTACAGAGATCTCTCTCGATAGATGATGGCAAAAAGGTTTTCGCAGTCACATAATATCAAAGGAGGTAAGGGATGCGACTTTTGCAAAAAGAGTGTGGAAAATGTCTGCGGCATCCGTTTCTTTGGATTGTCTGTATCGCATTCGGACTGTTTCAGTTTTTGAGTATCTATACCTATGTGGGAAATGCCGGCATGGAAAAGGAACTGCGGCAGATGCATGTGGCTGTGACGGATGCGCAGGCTGCAGGCCCGGAGTTTGAAAGCGCTTATGCGGACTATAAAAAGACCTGTGGCGGAATGTACGACACACTGGATATGCGCAAGATTCTGGAACAGAAGGAAAAAAAGTGTGGATATGAACCGCAGGGAGCCTGGGGAACGTGGATTGTGCGCAATTATGACAGGTTGCAGAAGCGGGTGGAACAGATCAGAAAAACAGGGGAAGGCACGTATGACTTTTATCCGGGAAACTGGTATGAACTGCACTCCACGTTGTATGGAAAACTGTGGAAGCATCTGATTTTGCAGACCGCGGTTCTGATGATTCTTTCGATGCTGTATCTGATGGATTATGAGCGGATATATAAAACGCAGGATCTGGTTTTGGTGACCACCACCGGAAAGAAAATTATGGAAAAGAAAATGTTTGCGGGAGCATTGTGCGGGCTGTTTTATGCAGGATTGCTTACAGCGTTTACCCTCCTGGTATTTTTTGCAGCGGTTCCGTTTCAGAACCTGTGGCATGTTCCGGTGGCGGCATGTATGGTTGCGGAGCCGCGGCTGCAGATGATGTATCCGTTTGTCACGTTCTGGCGGCTGGAGCAGTGGCGTTATCTTTTGCTTGCGCTGGTGGTACTTGTGGGACTGCTTGGGATCGTTGCGGTTGTTACCGCCGCAGTGCAGTTGTTTTTACAGAACAGTTATTTTTCGTTTGCGGTACTTAGTCTTCTTTTTATGGGGGCATATCTGCTTGCCTATGTGCAGATGGGAAATGTGTGGGATCTTATCCGGGAATTATTTAATCCCACAGTATTGTATGTAACTAGCGGAGGCTGGTTTATGGAAAATGATCTGTGCCTGTCGTTTGCAGGAAATGAATTTGCCGTGTTATTCTGCAGTGGAACGGCTGCGGTCTGCGCGATGGCTGCGGGAAAACGAAGATACCACCGGCTGGAAGTCTGATTGCCGGCTGGACTTTTCCGCCTGTTTCCCTTATTATGATAAGCAGAATGTTGAAAAACAGAGGAAAAGGCAGTATGAATGAGACAATTTTACTGATCGAGGATAACGAGTCAATCATCATGGGGTTAGAATATCTTCTGACAGAAGAACAATATACGTTTTTAGCGGCAAAAACCAAGAAAGAAGCACAGGATCTTCTTGCCGGCAGGCAGGTGGATCTTGTGCTTCTTGACGTTTCCCTTCCGGATGGAAACGGATTTGATCTGTGCAGGAAAATTAAGGAACATGACATTGCACCGGTCATTTTTCTGACGGCAAAGGATGAGGAAAAAGATGTGGTGCTCGGATTTGATCTCGGGGCGGATGATTATGTGATCAAGCCGTTTCGAAACCGGGAACTGGTGTCGCGCATCCGCAATGTGCTGCGCCGGACCGAAAAAATCTGGCGGCTGACCTGTGGGACTATTGCGGTGGAACCGGACACGGGCAAAGTCTATCGGGAAGGGGAACCGATTGCGGTGACAAAGCTGGAATACAAAATCCTTATGACTTTATTTTCCAATCCGCATAAAATTTTTACGCGCGAGGAAATTTTAAACGGAATCTGGGATATGGCAGGAAATTTTGTCAATGACAATACGTTGACCGTTACGATGAAACGTCTGCGCGAAAAACTGGGTGACAAAGAGGGGAATGTGATTGTCACGGTGCGCGGGATCGGGTATCGGCTGAATCTGTAGGAGAACAGGATGGAATACGAAAACAAAGAAGCAAAAAAATTATTCCGGTGGTTTCTATTATACAGTGTTATAATTTTACTTCTTACAGGAACCGTGACCACGTTGGTGGTTCGCAACTACAGGGCGCGGGAAAATGAGACAGTAACTGCAATGCTTGGCATCGTACTGAAAAACGATGGCATTGACACAGAGGAATCCAGACAGGAAAAAATATCAGAGTGCATGCACATTTTAGAGCACCCGCATGCATATCAGAAATCCCATCCGAAAGAAATAAAAGAAGCAGAAAAAATCCTGCAAAGTTATGGCATATCAGAGGCGGAACAGGTGATCGCCGGAACAAAAACCATGGAACGCAGGATTCTTTTGGGGACGCTTGGCGGTGTGCTGCTGGCGGAACTTGCAGCCGGAGGTCTGTTTTTCATTTATCAGAAACGGCGGAGCCGTAAACTTGCGGAACTGTCGGATTACATGGAAGAAATCGTCCGCGGTCATTATGATCTGGCACTGGCTGACAACACGGAGGATGAATTAAGCCATCTGAAAAACCAGCTTTACAAGATCACGCTGTTTCTAAAAGAAGAGTCCGACCACGCAAAAGAGAAAAAGACCGCGCTTGCAGAATCGGTTGCGGACATTTCCCACCAGTTGAAAACACCGCTTACTTCAGCATCCATTCTGCTGGATAACCTCAATGAAAACGAGCAGATGCCGCCGGAAACCCGCAGGCGTTTTCTGCGCGAAGTCTCCCGGCAGATTTATTCCATGAACTGGATGATTGTAGCCATGTTAAAATTGTCCCGGCTGGATGCGGGAATGGTTGCACTGAAAAAAGAGCCATTTACCGTCAACCGGATGCTTACGGAGGCAATCGATCATCTGGAAATTTTTGCGGAACTGAAAGGCGTAGAAATCTGTGTTTGCGGTATGGAACCGCAGGTGCAGCGGGTGGGTGATTCGGACTGGAACCGCGAAGCGGTACAAAATATTCTGAAAAATGCCATTGAGCACAGCAAAGAGGGCGAAACCGTGACGGTAACGCTTTCGGATAATGCCGTTTATACGTCTGTCTCCATAGCAAATCCGGGGGCACCGATCGCAAAAGAAAAGATAAAGAAAATTTTTGAACGCTATTACAGTGCCGCAAACGATGGAAGCAGCAATATCGGAATCGGGCTGCCCCTTGCAAAAGCCATTCTTGAAAAACAAAATGCGTATCTGAGTGTTGAGTCCGAAAACGGATACAATGTTTTTCTCATAAAATACTTAAAATAACCTGACAAATTTCAAAAATGTCACGGAGATGTCACCTGCCATGCGTAAGATGAAACCTGTAAAGGAGGAAAGAACACAATGGAAATTTTAAGAGCAGAACATCTTACGAAGATCTATGGCAAAGGCAATACAAGAGTGACTGCCGTCAATGATCTGTCTCTTTCCGTCACACAGGGCGAATTTGTGGCAGTTGTCGGCAGTTCCGGCAGCGGAAAATCGACACTGCTTCATATGTTAGGCGGCGTGGATCAGCCAACGGAGGGGAAAGTCTGGATACAGGGAGAAGACATCTACACACTGAGCACGGAAAAACTGGCAATTTTCCGGCGCAGGCAGATCGGTCTGATCTATCAGTTTTTCAACCTGATCCCGACATTAAATGTGGAGGAAAACATTACACTGCCGTGTGAACTTGACGGGCAGACGGTGGATAAAAAGCGTCTGGATCAGCTGATTGATGAGCTGGGACTTACCGGAAGAAAAACGCATCTTCCGGAAGAACTTTCCGGCGGACAGCAGCAGCGCGTATCCATCGGGCGGGCACTGATCAACCGTCCGGCAATTGTTCTGGCAGATGAACCAACCGGAAATCTGGATAAAAAGAACAGTGACGAGATCGTCGAGCTGCTGCGCAGGGCAAATCAGGAATACAGACAGACCATCATCATGATCACACATAATCTGGAGATTGCAAAGACCGCCGACCGTGTGATTGCCATTGAAGATGGAAAAATCATAAGGGAGGGATAGGCATGGTTACTTCCATTATGAAAAAACTGACAATCCGTGAGCGAAAGAAAAACAGACGGCAGACCATTGCCGTGTGGATCACAACCTGCATTGCCACGGCGTTGTTTGCCGCAGTTTTTTCCTTTGCTTCGTCCTGTCAGGCAGGACTGATCGAATATGCAAAGGATTTAAGCGGAGATTATGACTATGTATTTTACGATGTGCCGCGTGAGGAGGCGGATCACATTGTAAATAACCGCAAGGTCGCGACCGCATACCAGAGTGTCGGGCTGGGGTATGCAAAGCTTTCCGGCAGTAAAAATCCCGATAAACCGTATGTATATCTGACCGCAATGGACAATCGGGCAATGCAGAAAAATGCCCTGCATCTGATCAAGGGACGTATGCCGGAAAACGATCATGAGATTTTGCTTTCCCGGCATATGATGACGAACGGTGGTGTGGAATATCGTGTGGGTGATACGATCACACTGGACATTTCCGAACGAGAAGATAAGAACGGGAATGTGCTGACACAGTCGAGCGGTTACCGAACAGGAGAAAAACTGAAAAAGAAATTTACGGCATCTTTTCAGGTGGTTGGCATTGTGCAGCGTCCGAACTTTGGATTTGAGGAGTGGACAGCGCCGGGCTACAGTGTAATTACATATCTGAATCCAAAGGGAGATAATATCCCGGCAAAGTATATGCAGCGCACGGATATTTACTGCAAGTACACGAAAGCAGGGCTGCGTGACCGGGCACAGACAACAGCGGATATTGTGGGTGTTACACTTACCTCCGGTGTGCAGAAACTTCCGTTTGTCAAAGATGAACGCATCACAAACCGCCAGATCAATGATCTGATGGAGCAGTCTCCGTACCGGTTTTATGAAAACTGGGGGCTGATAAGGTTTGAGCGCATGGATATCGGCCAGTCGGCGTATCATATTCTCTATCTTGCAGTTGCGGTCACGACGGTTATCATTCTGGCAGCGGCGGTAAGCTGCATTGGCAGCAGTTTTGCCATTTCCATGGAGGAAAAGCGAAAGAGTTACGGAATGCTTGCATCGGTCGGCGCCACACCGCGGCAGATTCGGCAAAGCGTGTATTACGAGGCATTTTTGACGGGGCGCACCGCAATTCCTCTGGGAACTGTGCTGGGACTGCTGCTTTCGACAGGTGGGATTTATGCCATCAAAGCGCTGTTGGATGGGCAGAATACCGTACAGTATCTGCATGTTCATGTGGCATGGCAGATGCTTATCGCCGGTATCTTACTTTCGGCTGTCACCCTTGTTCTTTCCGCGCGCCGTCCGGCAAAACAGGCGGCAAAAAGTTCTCCGGTTGCGGCAATGCGCGGGCAGGCAAAGAAAAGCCGCCGGGCAAAAAAGCGGACGATCACGGCTGCAATCGCAGGATGTACGGCGCTTTTTATTCTGGTATCCTATTTTATGGGAGTACAGACGATTTCGGTAGGACAAAGCAACCATATGTTTGACGATCATGCCAATGTTTCGGTGGATGTGCAGGGAAGTTGGGAGGCAAACCGTTCTGCAATTTTGCAGAGCACAAAGGAAAAAGGCGTCACGGAAGCGGCAGTCCTGCGGACGGCGGCATATATCGTGAATACGAAAGAGGTACCGTATACACAGGCGCATATCAGACGAAATGGAGCTCCGGATCTTAAACATGAGACGACAGCAGTGATTCAGGTACTGGCAGTCGGAGAAACGGCGTACCGCAATTACCTGAAAGAACTGGGACTTTCTTATGAAAAGGCAAAAGATTGTGCGATATTTTACAATGCGTATGCCGGGTACTGGGACGGAAAGGAAACCACATGGAAGGTGACAGATTACAAAACAGGCGACTGGATCAGGGGGCAGTTCTGCCACGAAGAACAGATGGAGGAAACGCCGGATATGACCGATCAGGTACAGATTGCAGCAGTCACAACCAGGCGGCCGTTTGGTGTCGATAAGTCGCAGGGCTATACAGACTCCGGAACCATCATTGTCAGTGATGCATGGCTTGATGCCCACGATCCGCAGGGCGGTGCAAAAATTACCGTAAAATACGCCAGTACCGATCCGGGAACGCTCACACAGGCACTGGAAAAAACCTATGATTTTTATCCGGAGGAAATCCGAAACCGCGATCTGCAGAATCGGGAAAACGATATGCTGTTGTTTGTATATGGAATTGCACTCTATGGATTTTTGCTTGCAGTGCTTTTAATCGGTGTGACGAACATCTGTAATACGGTGCTGACGGATCTGTGGCAGCGGAGACGGGAATTTGTCATTCTGCGCTCGGTCGGCATGACACCAAAGCAGGAGAAACAGATGCTTGTAAAAGAATTTTTCGGATATGGAAGCAAAGGCATTGTCACAGGACTTGTCATCGGAGGCGGTGCGTCTGCATTGTATTACAGGATCTTTGCCTCTGGTGTGCAGGGCGCGTTATGGTTTTGTGTTGCGGCAGCTGTAGTGATCATTGTTGGACTTCTGTTGCTGTTTGCCGGCATGATAAGGTATGCAGCAAAATCCGGTCATTTTTGATCGTTTGTTCGCCAGCTGATTGTGCACCATGCGAACGATTCTCAAGGTGTGAACATGTATCAATGAAAACAGAAGAGCCATCCCTGGGTGATATACCGGGATGGCTCCATTTTTATTTATCAAGATAGTGATCTTTACAGGAATAAATTTCAACGACGTTTCTTTAATGTCTTTTTGTCCTGGGCATGCCAGTACATATATTCATTCCAGGCCTGTTCTGTAAATTGTGGTCTACTCATCGGCTAACTGTTCCAGTTCTTCCATAGATTTTATGACAACTTTGCCTTCTTTTGCCTGCTGGATGGATGTGTTCATTTTGTACATATATTCTGCGTTATGCTTTATCCTCTGTAATTCATTGTATTCTTCTTCACTGATCAGGACAACATTTTTTCTTTTTGGCCGGGTGATAATAACACTGTCTCCATGCAATGCTTTATCAATGTAAAATTTAAGATTTGCTTTTAAATCGGTTGCTACGGTAGCGGTCATCATATAAGCACTCCTTTCTGTTAGGTACGTGATACGGTATAATATCAGATACTTTTTTCGGTACTTATATTATATGAGAAATCAGAAGAAAATACAATGGAAAACCCAAAAACATAAATAATAATTTTCAAGTTTCGGTTGAACATTCATATAGAACTCTTTATAATAAAAAAGGGGAATGGCTGAAAAAGCCATTTTCCTTTTTTCATTAAGAAACTGAGAATAGAAAGAGGTAATGAATGAAGACAGCATTTCAGATTTTCCGCAGGGATGTGCGACGTCTGTTAAAAAACCGTGCCGCGACACTGGTTATGATCGGCGTATGTCTCCTGCCGTCTTTGTATGCATGGTTTAATATTGCCGCAAACATGGACCCGTACGCAAATACTTCGGGAATCAGGGTGGCAATTGCCAATTGCGATACCGGGGCCAAAACCGATGTGATCACGATGAATGCAGGCGATTCGATTGTTGAAAAACTGAAAGAAAACAAGTCGCTGGGCTGGCAGTTTGTCAGTGAAAAAAAGGCAAAAGAGGGCGTGCGTGCCGGAAATTATTATGCTGCAANNAGGTGTGCAAGCAGGAGATTACTATGCGGCAATCGTTATTCCGGAGAATTTCAGCAGTTCTCTGGTAAGTATTCTCTCCGGAAACCTGAAACGCCCGAAGCCGGACTATTATGTCAATGAAAAGAAAAATGCTATTGCGCCGAAGATTACGGATACCGGTGCGACAACGGTGCAGCAGCAGATCAACGACACATTTTCCGCCACGGCATCTTCGGCAGTATCCGAAATTGTAAAGTCTTCCGCAGACAGTATTACCGGAGGGCTGGACGATACACAGTCGGAACTGACATCTGCCATTACCGAAGTTCAGAATAATTTAACGGATTATCAGAAGCTGGTAAAAGAATTTCAGAAAAAAGTAGATAAATCCGATGCACAGATCAAAGAAATCAAGGAGTCTTTGGATCAGGTGGATGAGGCGGCAAAGGACAGCTCTTCTTCTTTAAAAGAAACTTCCGCATTGCTGGAAAAAAGTCAGACGGCACTTGGAAAATTTTATAAACAGTTCTCCAATGGGCTGACCGGCGGGGAAGTTTTCCTGGATGAAGTTTCATCCTCGGCTTCGAAAAGTCTGAATAAGTTTGAGATAAAGGCAGATAAGGCAAATCTTGCGGTTGGGGACAGTCTCGATACGATCACCCGGATCAATGAGAAAAATGCCCAACTTCTTAAAGATCTGGAAAAGTTAAATCAGAATCTTGGAAAAGATACACAGTTATCAGCATCTATCGGACAGGAAATCTCACAGATGCAGACGCAGAGCATTTCTGCGCAGAAAATGGTAAATTCATTGAAAAGTGCAAATACCAGTATGCGGAAAGTATTAAAGAATTCCAAAGATACGAGAAGTTCACTGGAAACGCTTGCAGAGGATAACCGTGAGAGTTTTCAGGACAGCAGGATCGATTTCAGCAAAAATATTTACCCGCAGCTGGACCAGTCACTGGAAGGACTGGCAAATGTAAGCGGGGATCTGTCAACAACATTACATAGCATAACATCCATGACAAAACAGATGAGAGATCTGTTGGAACAGTTAAAATCTGCATTGCACAGCAGCTCCAAAGTACTTACACAGACGAGCGATGTCATGGGACAGGTGGATCAGAAACTGGAGAAAATTGTCACGGATCTGCAGACATTGCAGAATTCAGATATGTATCAGAATATCCTGTCACTGGAAAAGATTGATGCCAAAGACATTTCCAATTTTATGTCTTCTCCGGTAAATATAAAAACTGATGTTTTGTATGAAGTGGAAAATTACGGAACAGGAATGACTCCGTTTTATACAAACCTGGCACTCTGGGTAGGTGGACTGATTCTGGTTTCTATTTTAAAACAGGAAGTAGACCGGGACAAAGAGGTGCCGGATTTTACACCGACAAGTGCGTATTTCGGGCGTATTCTGCTGTTTCTTATCATAGGACTGATCCAGGGAGCTATCGTATGTGCGGGAGATATTATTCTGCTGAAAGTACAGTGTCTGCATCCGGTAAAATTTATTCTTGCCGGAATGTTAACTTCCTTTGTCTATGTGAATCTGATCTTTGCACTGGCATCGACGTTTAAACACATGGGAAAAGCACTGGCGGTTCTTCTGGTAATTTTACAGATTCCGGGTTCTTCCGGAACATATCCGATTGAAATGATGCCGGAATTTTTCCAGAAACTGCATCCGCTGCTTCCATTTTCTTATTCAATCAGTGCAATGAGGGAATGTATTGCCGGATATTATCATCATACCTATAGAAGCAGTCTGGGAAAACTGCTGGTATTTTTACTGGTCGCATTGTTTATCGGGCTTGTACTCCGGCCACTTCTGATGAATCTGAATCATCTGTTTGATGTCAGACTTGCAGAAACGGATCTGATGATCTGTGAGACGGATTCCAAGGGCAGAGATAATCCACAACTGCAGCGGATTATGCAGGTGATTATGAAGGACGATGCGTGGAGAGAAAAATTAGCGGAGAAAACACTTGCGTTTGAAAAATATTATCCGATCATGGTACGCGCCGGATTTATTTGTATGATGGTCATTCCACTCGTATTTTTGATTTTGATGTTTAGTCTGGAATCCAAACTGGTCTATCTGATTTTGTGGATTGTTTCTTTGCTTGCACTGATTTTATATTTGTTGATCGTAGAATATTTTCATGAAGAAATGAAAAAGAAGTCCGTTTTGGGAAAACTGAGTTCGGAAGAACTGATGAAGATTTTGAAGGAGGAGAACAGCAAATGAAAAACATTCTGAAAATTTTCATCGGCGATGTAAAACGGATTCGCAAAAATGTAATCGCAATGATTGTTGTCATTGGTGTCCTTATTGTTCCGTGTCTGTATGCATGGTTTAATATTGCGGCAAGCTGGGACCCGTATAACAATACGGGAAATTTAAAGGTCGCGGTGGCAAGTGTGGATGAGGGATATACCGGAAGTCTGATTCCCATTGAGATTAATGTAGGGGAACAGGTGATTTCCGCATTAAGGGAAAATACACAGATGGACTGGGTATTTACCAGCAAAGAAAAGGCAATGGAGGGGGTAAAATCCGGACAATACTATGCGGCGATTGTTGTTCCGAAGAAATTCAGTACGCAGATGATGAGTCTGTTTTCGGATCAGATTCAAAAACCGGAGATTATTTACTATTCCAATGCCAAGGAAAATGCGATCGCACCGAAAGTGACCGACAAGGGAGCCACTGCGATCCAGAAACAGGTGAATCAGGTATTTATACAGACAATATCAGACACTGCAATGACCGTGTTTCAATCGGTTTCCAATATGGCAGAAGCAAACGGAGCAGATCGGCTGGTGGATAATCTGATCCACAATCTTGAGGATGCATCTTCTGATATGGATATGACGGCCTCCACGCTGGAAACTTTTTCCGGGATTACATCCTCTGCCGAGTCGCTGCTGAATACGTCTTCTGGTTTCCTGAAAGAATTGAAAACAGAGTCTGCGGATGGAAAGCAGGTTCTGGAAAATTCAAAACAGACGTTTACCGGTATGAAGACGACAATAAGCAGTGCGACCGAGAGCGTAAGCAAAGCATTCAAAGCAGGCACAAATGTATATTCTGAGATGAAGGTTCTTTTGGACCAGACGTTAGAAGACGGGGTAAATGGCAGTGAGGACACAGCAGATACCCTTGTAAAAGTGGCAAAGACGGTAGATAAAAATATCAAATCATTTACGACACTCCGGGATAATCTGATCAAGCTTTCGGAAAAATATCCGGATACCGCTTCTTCGGTAGATCCGATGATTGAAAAAATCAGCAAGTCGATTGAGAAACAGGAAGACTTGCGGGATGATCTGACCGATACATCGGCTTCACTGAAAAAATCGACTTCCAGTCTGATTACTGACCGAAAAGAATTGGATCGTCTGGTAAAAGAAAATCAGAACAAGATGCAGCAGATCAGCAAAGAATATGAAAAGGATGTAAAAGGAACTCTGCAGAAGCTTGCGGATTCGATCGGTGAAACATCAAAAGACATTACTGGACTGATGAAACAGATCAATGCAAGTGCAAAGGGTGTTTACACGTTAACGGACACTGCAGGATCTGATCTGTCAGAAATACAGACCTGTCTGGATGATTCCGGTAAACTTTTACGCAAATCTGCAAATAAAATAAAAGAGATTACGGATAAGCTCACGAAAGCAAAAGACAACGGGGATTATGCGGATCTGGAACATATGATCTATGATAATAAGTCCGGGGTCAGTGCCTTCCTGTCGGCACCGGTGGAACTGAATACAAAGAAAATTTATCCGATTGAGAATTATGGTTCTTCCATGGCACCGTTTTATTCGACGCTTTCTATCTGGATCGGCGGGATCGTGCTGGTTGCGATGTTAAAAGTGACCGTTTCCGAGGAAAGCATGAAAAAGATGGGATTGAAAAATGTCAAAATTCATGAAATTTATCTTGGACGCTGGATCATATTTCTGATCCTTGGTCTGTTGCAGAGTACGCTGATTGCACTGGGAGACCTGTATTATCTTGGGATTCAGTGTGAGCATACGTTCCTGTTTTTATTTGGTTGCTGGTTTTCAAGTATTGTCTATGTCACGATCAGTTATACGCTGACGGTTTCGTTTGGAGATATCGGAAAAGCAGGCAGTGTGGTTTTACTTGTTATGCAGGTTGCGGGAACCGGTGGAACCTTCCCGATTGAATGTGCTCCGAAATTTTTCCGGGCAGTGTACCCGCTTCTGCCGTTTACCCACAGTATGGCAGCCTTGCGGGAAGCAGTTGGTGGATGTTATGGGAACGATTACTGGATAGATCTGGCAAAACTCGGGGTCTTTTTGATCGTTGCACTTTTTGTCGGACTTGTACTTCGCAAACCAATCATCCGGATGAACGAAGCGTTTACTGAACAGCTGGAGGAAACAAAAATTATTTAAGCGGAAAAATGAGGGCAGAATTGTTTTATTTTTGCGCAGTAATGTGAAAGAAAATTCCGTGAAAATGCCATATAATACAGATATTCAAATATGTGCGAGGCAAGGAGGATACGGTATTGAAAAAGGCATGGTGGAAAGAAGCGGTTGTATATCAGATTTATCCGCGGAGTTTCATGGATTCAAATGGAGACGGCATCGGGGATCTCAATGGTATTACAGAAAAATTAGAGTACCTCAAAGAACTTGGAATTGACGTGATCTGGCTGTCCCCGGTTTATCAGTCACCGAACGATGATAATGGATACGACATCAGCGATTATCAGGCAATCATGGAAGAATTCGGAACCATGGAAGATTATGACAGGATGCTTGCGCGGGCGCATGAGCTGGGAATTAAGATCATGATGGATCTGGTTGTCAATCATACATCCGATGAGCATGCATGGTTTGTCGAAAGCAGAAAGAGCGTGGATAATCCATACCGCGATTTTTATATCTGGAGAAAAGGAAAAGACGGAAAAGAGCCGAATAACTGGGGGTCCTGTTTCAGTGGTTCGGCATGGAAATATGATCCACAGACGGATATGTATTTCCTGCATCTGTTTTCGAAAAAACAGCCGGATCTCAACTGGGACAATCCAAAAGTGCGGGACCGGGTATTTGATATGATGAACTGGTGGTGTGAAAAAGGCATTGATGGGTTCCGTATGGATGTGATCAGTCTGATTTCCAAACCGGAAGGACTGCCGGATGGAATTCCGGGAGAAACCGGATACGCAGACAGCGGTTGTGCGAATGGCCCGCATGTGCATGAGTACTTAAAAGAGATGAACCAGAAAGTGCTTTCCCACTATGATCTGATTACAGTGGGCGAGGCATCCGGAGTGACATTGGAAGAGGCAAAAAAATATGCCAATGCGGATGGAAGCGAACTGAACATGGTTTTCCAGTTTGATCATATGGGAAGCGGACCGGAGGCAGACAACCGATATGGGAAATGGGACAGCCATAAGATGCCGCTTCCAGTATGGAAGAAAATTTTATCCAGATGGCAGACTGGATTGGAAGGAAAAGCATGGAACAGTCTGTTTTTATCCAATCATGATCAGCCGCGCTCGGTTTCCTGGTTTGGAAATGACAGTGAACAGTATCGGGAAATTTCAGCCAAAATGCTTGGAACCTGTCTGCATATGATGCAGGGGACACCATATGTTTATCAGGGTGAGGAACTTGGCATGTGTAATGCTTATTTTGATCAGTTAGAAGATTACCGGGATATTGAAAGCCTGAATGCATACAAAGAACTGACAGAAACCTGTGGGGTATCTCATGAAGAACTGATGGGATATTTAAAGCGGATCAGCCGCGACAATGCACGTACACCAATGCAGTGGGATGACAGTGCAAATGCAGGTTTTACCACAGGAACACCGTGGATTAAGGTAAACAGTAATTATCCAAAGGTTAATGCAAAACAGGAGGTCAGCGATCCGGATTCTGTCTTTTCCTACTACAAAAAACTGATTCGCCTGCGTCATGAGAACGAGATTATCGTTTATGGTGATTACGAACTGTTAGCACCGGAGGATGAAGCATTATTTATCTATACAAGAATGCTCGGGACGCAGCGGCTGATGGTGCTTTGCAATTTTACGGAAAAAGAAGTTCCCATTCCGGCAGAAGTAACGGAGCAGATTCCGGCAGATGCACAGCTTTTGATCGGAAATTATCCAGAACAGAAGGAAAAAATGCTGCAGGCATATGAAGCACGGGTGTATGCTTATCATTTATAAATTTTAACTCAGTATCAGATGAAACAGTCTTTCGACGGTTTAAGATCCGTTGGAAGGCTGTTTTTATGTTGAATTTTTTTCGGAAAAATTCTTTCTTGACATTTCCTACGTATATGTATAATATTTATATATAAAAATTTTACATAAAGGAGGCGGTTCCATGTATTATCCGACATCGGCAATCCTGATCGAGTTTCTGATTCTCTCGATTGTCGAAACGAACGATTCCTATGGGTATGAGATCAGTCAGACGATCAAGGTAGTAGCAGACATTAAAGAGTCTACGCTGTATCCGATTTTAAAGAAACTGGAAAAAAGCGGCTATGTGACAACTTACATGCAGGAATATCAGGGACGGAAACGCAAATATTACAAACTCACGGAAGAAGGCGGGCATCAGCTGGTGTTTTTGAGGGAGGATTGGAAAGCGTATAAAGACAA
>DLQV01000201.1:348-3899 GCA_002474415.1 Lachnospiraceae bacterium UBA7598 | reverse complement strand
GGAATTATTGAAGGGAGGATACGAAAGTGACGAAAGAGGAGTATCTGAAGCAATTGCAGAGGCGGTTGAAAAAACTGCCAAAGCAGGATTATGAAGATGCAATGGAATATTTTACGGAATATTTTACCGATGCGGATGAGGCGCAGCAGGCGAAGCTGATGGAGGAGCTTGGCACACCGAAAGAGGCGGCAAACGATCTGATGCAGAATCTGTTGGAGGAAAAAAGCAGACAGCCGCACAGTCATGTTGTGTGGATCGCAATACTGGCCATTTTTGCAGCGCCGGTTGCCATTCCGCTCCTGCTGGTATTTTTTATTTTACTTGCGGTCATGTTTATTGTGCTTGCAGCTGTGATTATCAGTATTTTTTCCATAGGTTTTGCGGGTTTTTTAGCGGCCTGGAAACTGTTATGGCTCGGGCTTGGAGCCGTGCTTGCATCTTCGGGAAGCGGTGCACTGCTTTTGATTGGCGCAGGTCTTCTGGCGATCGGTATCTGCTTACTGTGTATTGTGTTTGGTGTGTACCTTTGTAAATGGACAAAGCTGTTGTTTGTGAAACTGGTACAGTGGCTTACTGAGAGGAGAAAGAAATGAAAAGCTGGGTAAAAACAATGTTGATTACAGGAACCGTGCTGTGCTGTGTGGGAGGAATCTGTATGGGCGCCGGGATTGTGTCCGGCGGTGTAAACTACATGAAACACGCAGACAGAGGATTAAGAGAATTGTATGAGATGGTGAGTGACCGGGAGGAGGTAACAGAAACCGGTGACGACCAGGCCGTGGTCAGAAAGAAAAAGCTTGGCAATGATTTTTCCAGTGTATCTGTGTTTTTAAACAATTATGATCTGACGGTTCTGACATCCACAGATGACAATGCGTATCTGTCCTATGATGTGGAAAAAGTAAAAAATAAACTTCCGCTTACCTGGGAGATAAAAGACGATACCCTGGCGCTGACGGAGGAGAAAGGAAAGTGCACGACCGTGCATACAAGGGAGGTTGCCGGATTCCGGAAAACGGTTACACACAGGAACCAGGTAACGTTATATCTGCCGAAGGGAACAACGCTGCAGGAGTGTAAGCTGCTGCTTGGGCTGGGAGATCTGCAATTGACCGGAATGCACACACAGACACTGGATCTTCGCGCAATGGCGGGGGATGTGACGCTTACGGACCTGAGCGCCGAAAACGGCCAGCTCTGCACGCGGGACGGAGATATAAAAATGGCAGAAGGTTCCCTGCGCAATGTAAATGTGGAAACCGGGCTGGGCGATACGAAATTTACGAATATTACATTTACGGAGGGTTCCGTCAATACCCGGGAGGGCGATCTGATTGCGGACAATGTTTTATTTTCCGGTAAAGTTTCACTGCTTAGTACACTGGGCGATATGGATATCAGATTGACAGGAAAGCAAAAAGATCTGCACGCTCTGGCGGTTGATGCACAGACCGGATTGGGAGATATTTATGCACCGAAGAAGTTTGGCAAGGTAAGTCATTCCGGCAGTGTGGTAACGCTGGATGATCCGCAGGCACAGACATTTGCAAAAGCGTTTGATTATTACACCGGGACGTCTGATGATGGTGCGTATGACGATTCCGGCGATGATCTGGATGACTGGGATGAGGATGATGAGAGCACGCGCCTGCAAAAGAAGGAAAGCGATGAAAAGAATCTGCTGACCATTCGTTCTTATGAGGGCGATATTACGATAAAGACCCGTTAAAAGCGGTTGACATTGTTCCGAAAATCGGGCACTATGGAGAGAAAAGAAATGTCCAGATGGACACAGGAGAAACGGAGCAATGAAACCCAATTATCAGAAAACAATTTATGCCTGTTTTATCGGTTATATTGTACAGGCAATCGTCAATAACTTTGTACCTCTTTTGTTTTTGACGTTTGAAAAGACCTATCAGATTCCGCTGAGCAGAATTACGATGCTGATTACCATCAATTTTGGCATCCAGCTTCTGGTGGATCTTCTTTCGGCAGGATTTGTCGATAAAATCGGATACCGGATATCGGTTGTGCTTGCGCATATCTTTGCAGCCGCAGGTCTGGCAGGACTTGTTTTTCTGCCGGATCTGTTGCCGGATCCGTTTGCCGGCCTTTTACTTGCCGTCTGTATTTATGCGCTGGGCGGCGGCCTGATTGAAGTGCTGATCAGCCCGATCGTAGAAAGCTGTCCGACCGACAATAAGGAAAAAGCCATGAGTCTTCTGCATTCATTTTACTGCTGGGGACATGTGGGAGTTGTATTGCTGTCCACCATCTTTTTCTCGGTTTTCGGTATCGGCAACTGGAAAATACTTGCCTGTATCTGGGCACTTGTCCCGATCTTAAATGCATGTCTGTTTGTCCGGACACCAATCGCACCGCTCATAGAAGAAGGGGAGACCGGAATGTCCATGCGCGAACTGTTTTGCAACAAGGTGTTCTGGCTTATGATGCTTATGATGCTCTGTGCGGGGGCAAGCGAGCAGGCCGTCAGCCAGTGGGCATCTACGTTTGCGGAAAAAGGACTTGGCGTGACCAAGACGATCGGTGATCTGGCGGGGCCGATGCTGTTTGCGATTCTTATGGGAAGTTCGCGGGCATTTTACGGAAAAGCCGGGCACAGGATGGATCTGGACCGTTTTATGCTGGGCAGCAGTGTGCTGTGCATCCTGTCCTATCTGCTGATCGTTTTTTCACCGCTTCCGGTATTTTCTCTTGTGGGATGCGGCATCTGCGGCTTGTCTGTCGGAATTATGTGGCCGGGCACGTTCAGCAAGGCATCGTCCGCCCTGCGCAGAGGAGGCACTGCCATGTTTGCACTGCTGGCGCTGGCGGGAGATCTGGGATGTTCCGGCGGACCAACGCTGGTAGGGGCGGTTGCCAGTGCGGCTTCCGACAATCTGAAGATGGGAATTCTTGTGGCAATTGTCTTTCCGGTTGTCATGGCACTGGGGGGCTGCCTGTGTAAAAAGAAAAAGCATTCCGGGCCGGTGTAAATGGATGGGAAAAACAGATTGACTTGTATGATTTTCGGGCGTAAAATCCCCTGTGGAAATACGAATTTTCACAGGGGATTATTTTATGGAAACCACAAACAGCAATTATTTCGGAACGGAAAAAATCAGCAGAATTCTGCTGAAAATTGCGCCTCCGGTCATGCTCGCCCAGCTGATCCAGGCGCTTTATAACATTGTAGACAGTTTATTTGTCGGAAAATATTCGGAGAGTGGACTGACGGCACTTTCCATTATTTATCCATTGCAGCTTCTTATGATTGCGATTGCTGTAGGAACGGGAGTCGGGATCAATACGGCAATGGCACATTATCTTGGTGTGCATGATGAGAAAAAAGCAAATGAATATGGAGGAATCGGAACACCGCTTACGCTGGCATTGTGGGTGCTTTTTGCGGCAGTCTGTTTCTTTTTTATGCCGGCATATGCACGGATGTCTACGGATTCCGCGGAAGTCATAAAGGATGTGATTGTATACGGCCGGATCGTCTGCGTATTCAGCATCGGACTGTTTACCGAAAGTATCTGGACAAA
>DLQV01000201.1:0-268 GCA_002474415.1 Lachnospiraceae bacterium UBA7598 | reverse complement strand
AATATCGCGCTGGACCCGTTATTTATTTTTGGACTGTTCGGGCTTCCGAAACTTGGAATTGCCGGAGCTGCCATCGCAACTGTTGTGGGACAGATTGTAGCGGCTCTTATTGTAATGAAAAAAGGGTTTCGCAAGTCTCCACCGCTTTCGGTGTATCCGCGGGATATCTGTTTTATTTATAAACTTGGAATTCCGAATATCCTCATGCAGTCGGCCTATACCTTTTATATTCTCGGCTTGAATCTGATTCTTGCAACTTTTTCCGATC
>DLQV01000118.1:6050-6717 GCA_002474415.1 Lachnospiraceae bacterium UBA7598 | reverse complement strand
AAGCGAATACTAGGGTGTATGCTGGCTATTTCCTGTATTGTGATCTGTTTTGTTGGAACTGAAGGAATTGTAAAAGCAAAAAATACATTGGATGATATTACGGGAAATGTCAAGACAACCGACACGGTATCTGCCTATGTAATGGTAGATGATCCGGCACAGACACTGATGGATGCCAAAGACTATGTGTTTGCAGTCACAGAAAAATATGATTATGAACATACGCAGAAAGCAATCCAGAAAATTAACGAGGCGGTTGGAACCCAGATTCGTACACAGGTATATGATAATATCCTTGATATGGTACAGGCGTTATATGAGGGAAGCGCCGACGCCATGCTTATGAATACGGCATATGTGGATGTGGTACAAGGGCAGGAGGGATATGAAACCTTTTCCTCAAGAACGAGAACTTTGTATGACCATGAGGAAGAAACCGTGGTTACCGAGGATTCGCAGACCGCAGAAAAATCTATCACAAACGATCCGTTTGTCATCTATATCAGCGGTTCGGATACCAGAAATCTGAAACTTACCACCAGCCGGAGTGATGTGAATATATTAGCAGTGGTCAATCCATCTACAAAACAGGTTCTTTTGATCAATACGCCAAGAGATTATTATGTGGATACAGCGGCATCACCGGGAGCCAAAGATAAACTGACGC
>DLQV01000118.1:5191-6006 GCA_002474415.1 Lachnospiraceae bacterium UBA7598 | reverse complement strand
CCATGGCAACACTTGGAAATCTGTATGATGAGCATGTGGATTATTATGTGCAGATTAATTTTAACGGATTTAAAACATTAGTAGATGCAGTCGGAGGAATTACGGTAGAGTCCGAGAAAGCATTCCGCACCAGTGAAGGTGGTTTTTATATCAACCGTGGAACCAATCAGCTGAATGGAACAGTAGCACTTTCTTATGTAAGAGAGAGAAAATCTTTTGCGGATGGCGATAATTCCAGAGGCCGGCATCAGATGCAGGCGATTGAAGCATTGATCAAAAAGATTTCGTCCGGAACTACCGTGTTAAGTAATTATTCTGCGATTATGGATAGTATGTCGGGAATGTTTATGACAAATATGAGTTCGGAAGATATCTCTGCA
The DNA here is from genome assembly GCA_002474415.1 of Lachnospiraceae bacterium UBA7598. Taxonomy (GTDB): domain Bacteria; phylum Bacillota; class Clostridia; order Lachnospirales; family Lachnospiraceae; genus Roseburia. Next base: position 5,626 of record DLQV01000118.1, on the reverse strand, counting down.
TTAGTCAAAATGCAGTTGTCGGATCTGGCTTCCTGGAATGTGAAGTCCTATGCAGTAACTGGAAAGGGAGGATCATCTACGACTTATTCCATGCCTACGAAGCGGAGTTATGTCATGTATCCGGATGAGGTAGAGGTTAAGTATGCAGAGCAGCTTGTCAATAAAGTGGTAGATGGAGAGACCCTGACGGATGCAGATCTGGAGATTCCGGATAACATTGTGCAGTAATTTGGAAAAATCACAGTGAGGGAAAAAGATGAAGATCCGAAAAGAAATGTGCAGGAAAAAGAATATTCGCCGTAGAGTGGGAATACTGCTGGCATTTGCAATGGTATTTGCAAATATCTCGCAGACCGTATCGGCAACAGATGTGTTGAAAGATACGGATGGAACCGGGTATGCACAGGATGCGGCGGGATTTGTGTATCGGATACC
>DLQV01000118.1:4689-5159 GCA_002474415.1 Lachnospiraceae bacterium UBA7598 | reverse complement strand
TGTATCGGATACCAAAAAATGCTACAACAAAAAAAGGCTGTACGGTTTATATGTATACGGGATCGAAAGCTTCCGTTACATTTCCGGCAAAATGCAATTCTTATGCAGTTACGAATATTGGATCGGATCTCAGCCAGCTGATTCTGAAAAAGTTTCAGACGGTTAAAATTCCATCCGGATATACGACGATTGAAAAACAGGCATTTTTGAATCAGACCGATTTGTACCGGATTGAGATCCCTGCAAGTGTAAAGACCATTGGAGCAGATGCATTTGCAGGCTGCAGTAAGTCGAGACTGACGATCGTTACACCTTATGGTTCTGCAGCAGAAACTTATGCGAAAGCAAATGGAATTCATTATAGCAATCAGACCTCTTTACAAATCCGGGCGGGATATAGTAGACTATATGTTGGTGAACATAGACAGATTGCCGTATGTAATGCTCCAACAGCAGCGATATGGAAAAGT
>DLQV01000118.1:0-4616 GCA_002474415.1 Lachnospiraceae bacterium UBA7598 | reverse complement strand
TGACAGCCAAAAAATCTGGTAGTGCCAAGATTACGGCAACCATCGGCAAGAAAACGTATACTTATCCGTATACCGTTGTTACCCGCACCCAGAAGAATGTTCTCGATATTATATGGAATCATTATGTAACATCCGGGATGAGTGACTATGAAAAAGCAGTTGCTGCCCAGCAGTGGATGCAGGAGAATGTTTCCACAAACGGGACATCGGTCCTGGCACAGAAAGCCTTAGAACAGGGAAAAGCAAATTACAGGGGATTTTGCGAAGCGTATCAGCTGATCATGAAGCATTATGGAATATCAGCTTCGGTAGTGAACGGGAAGAAACATATGGAAAATTCTGTTGTGATTGCCGGAAAAAAATTTACAGCATCAACGCTGAAATCTTCAGCGAGTGCAGATAAAACATATACTACAACAACCATTTCAGGAGTTGCACTTAACCGGTCAACCATGATTCTTTCCAAAGGTAAGACAGATAGTTTTAAGGTGATTGGAAAAAGCAAAGGGATTACATGGTCCAGCAGCAATACAAAGGTTGCGGTAGTAAATGCAGCTGGCAAAGTGACGGCAAAGGGAGTCGGCACAGCCAGAGTAACATTAAAAGTAAACGGTAAAACATTTGCCTGCACCGTTTGCGTAAATCCATGATAAGATTGAAAGGAGAAGTTGGAAAATGAACAAAGTAATGAAGAGGGTAATTACGGCATGTCTGGCATTTGCCATGATTCTGGCATTGATTACACCGGCATCTGTGGAGGCTGCCAGTACAAAAAAGATCACATTGTATGTAGGGGAAGCATATTCCATGCGATGCAGTGATTTTTACAAAGTAACAAGTATCAGCAATTCCAAGGGCAGCTACGCAAAGGTGACGCCTCACAAGTCAGACAGAAAATTTGATATCACTGCAAAGAGTGCTGGAAATACGGTTGTAACTGTCAAGGGAAAGAATTACCGGAATAAAGCGCTTACAGAAAAATTGAGTGTGACGGTAGTAAAACAGAATTTTTCCATTACAGCACAGAAGATTGATGCCGGAAATGTCTTATTTACGTTAAAGAACAATACCAAAACGACGTTTGATCGTATTAGCGCGGTCTATACGCTGAAGGATTCTACCGGTGCAGTGGCATCATCCCAGGAAGTAAAGTTTTATAATGTAATTTCCGGAAAAGTGAATTATAGTTCCGTTTATGTGGGAAGAGATGCAGATATAGACTGCAGTCAGGCAGAGTTTAAGATTACAGGGTTATCCAGAGACCTGAATTATAATTATAAAACAGCAGGCGATAAAGAAGTGACTGTTGAGAAAATAAATGAAACAGAGGATGACCGGTATATTAAATTTAAGCTGAGAGAAACGAGTAAATTAAATAATTATGTGTATGGCCATGTATATATTATCAGTTATGATGCATCCGGAAATATTACGAATGTAGACAGCCGGAGTCTTTCCTTAGGTAAGAAAGAGGTTAGAACCACTTCAGAATATACTCTTTATAAGAGTTCTACGTTATATCCGAATTTTGACCATTATGAGATTGTAACGCAGGCATACAGTATGACAAGAAAAAAATAAGCATCAGGCGGAGCATAGGAGCTCCGCCTTTTTTGCGGTAGGTGTGAATGTGTACGGCAGATACACACTTTATTTAAAATGAAGAAATTTTCAGAAAAAGGTTAAGAAATAAAATAAAAGCCCGATAAATATTATGTAGGTAAACAAAAAGAACGCCAATCATGGAAGGGAGGCGCGTTACCGCAGTAATCAAGGATCGATATCAGACAATTGTACCTGTAGGAAGCATCATCGCAATTACCTATCATTCTCCGCGTGAGAATCATGGGGAATCCCAGATGAAGCAGAAGAAGGCATCGTTTGCAGGCATGCTGGATCAGCAGATGCAGATGCTCAGTGTGGGAAAGGAGGAAAATTCAACATTTCAGATATATTGCTAGAACATAACGATTAAACGCCGTGTCGGTACCAGAGTATGAGTATACGATGCGGCGTTTTTGTGTTATGATAAAAAAGTAAAAAATCGGCAGTAGATTGGATAAAAGGAGTATAACAATCATGATCAGAAATATTATTTTTGACGTAGGAAAAGTCTTAGTTTCCTATGAACCGGATGCTTATATGGAAAGCCTTGGCATCAGTAAAGAAAATCAGAAAAAAATTAATGCGGCAATGTTTGAAAATAAATTGTGGGATGCATCGGATCAGGGGCTTGGCACTCCGGATGAATTTTTACAGAAATTTATTGCGGGGGCACCGGAACTGGCAGATGAAATTACAAAGATTCACAACACAGTAGGAAATACCGTAGAGCTGTTTCCTTATGCTATGGATTGGATTTTAGATCTGAAGGCAAGAGGGTATCATGTGTATATATTGTCAAATTATGGTGAAAATATGCTGAATCAGACCAGGGAAAAACTGAAATTTCTGCCGCTTATGGATGGAGTAGTATTTTCCTATAAAATAAAGAAGATGAAGCCGGATCCGGAAATCTATGAATATCTGTGTGATGAATATTGGCTGGAACCGGAAGAGAGTGTATTTATCGATGATCGTCCGGTAAATATAGAGGGGGCAAAAACCTGTGGCATTCACGGAATCGTTTTTCATTCTTATGAGCAGGCAAAAAACGAGCTGGATGAGTTTCTTAAGGAATTCTAATATTTCTGCGAAAAACTTTTCAAAAAACGAAGAGTGTGATAAAATGGCATACAGCAATTGGTTTTAGAAATTGCGAGTGGAGAGAATGAAAAATCTTGGGCGAAGCATATAGGGGATATGTATCGCAAGGAGTGCAGATCAGGAGGATAGGAAAATCATGGATTACAGACAGGAATATGAGAAGTGGTGTAATGACCCGTATTTCGATGAGCAGACTAGGGAAGAACTGAAGGCAATTGCTGGGGACGAGAAAGAAATCGAAGATCGTTTTTATCGTACGTTGGAATTTGGAACTGCTGGATTGCGGGGCGTGATTGGTGCGGGAACCAACCGTATGAATATCTACACCGTCCGTCAGGCAACACAGGGACTGGCAAACTATATTCTGGCGCAGGGAGGACAGGAAAAAGGTGTGGCAATTGCACACGATTCCCGTCTGATGGCAGATGAATTTACGGATGCAGCAGCACTTTGTCTTGCCGCAAACGGAATCAGGACATATGTTTTCAAAAGTTTACGTCCGGTACCGGAACTGTCATTTGCTGTTCGGAAACTTGGATGCATTGCAGGTATTGTAATTACTGCCAGCCACAACCCGAGAGAGTATAATGGATATAAAGTATACTGGGAAGATGGTGCACAGGTAACACCGCCACATGATACCGGTATTATGGCAGAAGTTGCAAAAGTTACTTCTTTTGATATGGTAAAAACCATGGAGAAAGAGAAAGCACAGGCAGAAGGATTGTATCAGATCATCAGCGATGATGTGGATGAGGCTTATTTTGCAGAGCTTAGAAATTTATCCATTCATCCGGAAATTATCAAGAAGATGGCAAAGGATATCAAGATTGTTTACACGCCATTGCACGGAACCGGTCTTGGTCCGGTCAAACGTGTGCTGAGTGATCTGGGATTTGAAAATGTGTACATTGAGCCACAGCAGGCAGTTGCAGATGGTCATTTCCCGACCGCACCATATCCAAATCCGGAGAATCCGGATGCATGGAAACTGGCACTGAAGCTTGCCAAGGAAAAGGATGCAGATCTGGTTTTGGCAACTGATCCGGATGCAGATCGGCTGGGTGTATACTGCAAAGATACCAAGAGTGGCGAATACGTGACATTTACCGGAAACATGTCCGCAATGCTGATTGCAGAATATATTCTGGGACAGAAGCGTGCAAACCATACAATGCCGGAACATCCGGTACTTGTAGAATCCATTGTTTCTACCGATATGGCAAAGGCAATTGCAAAGGCATATGATGTGGAACTGGTAGAAGTGTTGACCGGATTTAAGTATATTGGGGAGCAGATGCTCAAATATGAGAAGTCCAGAGAAAAAAATTATGTCTTTGGATTTGAGGAGAGTTATGGATGCCTTCCAGGCACTTATGCAAGAGACAAGGATGCACCGGCAGCAGTATGTATGTTGTGTGAAGTTGCTGCTTTTTATAAATCACAGGGAAAAACACTCTGGGATGGCATGATTGATATGTATGAAAAGTACGGATATTACCGGGAAGGAATTGCAACCATGACCCTTAAGGGAATTGACGGGGCAGCACAGATTCAGCAGATTATGGATCGTGCAAGACAGAGTACTCCGGAAAAACTTGGAGCATTTGACGTGCTTGCAGTTCGTGATTATCAGGCAGATACACGCAAAGACTTAAAGACCAAAGAAGTGACACCTACGGGACTTCCATCTTCCAATGTATTGTATTATGAATTGTCTGACAATGCATGGTGCTGTGTACGTCCATCTGGTACAGAACCAAAGATTAAATTCTATGTTGGCGTCAAGGGAAGCACGTTAGAAGGTGCAGATCAGATGCTTGAGGAATTAAAAGCTGAAGTTTTGAAGCATTTTGAATAATTGGTAGACTGTTATGATGAAAATATACATTTGTCCGCAATGTGGATGG
>DLQV01000167.1 GCA_002474415.1 Lachnospiraceae bacterium UBA7598 | reverse complement strand
ATATGAAGCTCCACTGGCAATGGAAAAAGAAAACCTTGCAAAAATTGCCTGTGAGTGTTTAAATCTTGACTGTCCAGAACCGGATTTAAGTGACTGGAAGTCCATGGTCAATGATCTGCGTCATCCGGATAAAGAAGTCCGCATCGCTCTGGTTGGTAAATATACCGCATTACACGATGCCTACATTTCCGTTGTGGAAGCATTAAAGCACGGTGGAATTCCAGAACATGCAACGATCGATATCAAATGGGTAGATTCCGAAGAATTAAATGTGGACAATGTAGATGAAGTACTTGGTGATGTAAACGGTATCCTTGTTCCCGGCGGATTCGGTCTGCGCGGTGTTGAGGGAATGATCCTTGCCGCACGTTACGCCCGTGAAAACAAGATTCCATATCTTGGTCTCTGCCTTGGTATGCAGGTATCTATCATTGAATTTGCACGTCATGTATGCGGATTCAACGATGCACACAGTATCGAGCTTGACCCGAACACAACCCATCCGGTCATTGCACTGATGCCGGATCAGGACGGTGTAGAAGATATCGGCGGAACTTTAAGACTCGGCGCTTATCCTTGCGTACTGGACAAGAATTCCAAAGCATATGAAGTATATGGTACGACTGAGATTTCCGAACGTCATCGTCATCGTTATGAAGTAAACAATGATTATCGTGCCACACTGACCGAGCATGGCATGAAACTTTGTGGTACTTCTCCAGACGGAAGAATTGTGGAAATGATCGAACTCCCGGATCACCCATGGTTTATTGCCACACAGGCACATCCGGAATTAAAATCCAGACCAAACCGTCCACATCCACTGTTCCGTGGCTTTGTGGAAGCAGCAACCAAGTGTAAACGATAAATGTAATTCCCGGCGGGTTTTCCGCCGGGTTTTCGCTTTATTCTTTAAAAGGAGAACGGTCATGCCAAAATCAGCGAATCAAAAGCAAAAGCTGTTATTCCTTCTGGATTATCTGCGTCAGAACACAGACGAAACCCATGTAGTCACCACCCCGCAGATCATCGACCATCTCGCGGCAAACGGTATCCGGGCCGAGCGTAAAAGCATCTATAACGATATCCAGACGCTTTGTGACCATGGTTATGACATCGTCCGAACGGAAGGTGCACATGCCGGTTACCGGCTGGCAAACCGTACCTTTGAGCTGCCGGAAGTTAAACTGCTTGTCGATCTGGTACAGTCTTCCAAATTTATTACCACCAAGAAATCCCGGCAACTGATTGGCAAACTAGAACGGCTTGTCAGTAAAAACGACGCGAAAAAGCTACAGCGTCAGGTTGTCGTTGCAGACCGCAACAAAACCAGCAATGAAAAAATCTATTACAGCGTGGATGTCATCCACTCTGCCATTGCAGAAAACCAGCAGATCCGCTTTCACTACTTCGACTGGAATGTCAGAAAAGAAATGCAGCTGCGCAAAGACGGCAGATTCTATCAGGTCAGCCCCTGGCTTCTTACCTGGGATGACGAAAACTATTATCTTGTTGCCTATGATGTGGATGCCGGAAAAATGAAACATTACCGTGTGGACAAGATGCTTGATCTTTCCGCTGTGGATCAGGCGCGGTGCGGACACACTGATTACGAACAGATGGATATCGCCTCTTATTCCCGCAAAAATTTCGGCATGTTTGCCGGGGAGGAGACAACCGTGCAGCTTTTGTGCGATACTTCCATAACCGGTGTCATCATTGACCGCTTCGGTTCTGGCGTGGCCATGCGCCCCTACGACGATACCCACATTCTCGCGCGGGCACAGGTTGCTGTCAGTCCACAGTTTTTCGGCTGGCTTGCCGGCTTATCCACACACATCCGTGTGATTTCCCCGGACTCCGTTGTCAATGAATACCAAATTTTTCTGCAGGAAATCCTGCGCAGTTATACCGATATGCAATAATCATTTCTAAAGGAGGAATATACTATGAATTTACCGAAAGATCCTGTCATGCTTCTGTCTGTTGTCAACACACAGCTGCGTGATCATTACCCGACGCTTACTGAACTTGCTGCCGCATATATGACGGATGCGGATGCAATTACAGAAACCCTTGCTGCCATCAATTATCATTACGATGAGGGGCAGAATCAGTTTATTTAACAGGCAATTGCCTGATTCACTTCATAAAAGGAGGGGAACTTTTGTATGGCCAGTTGTGATTTTTGCGCATACAATGAATATGATGAAGAGGACGAAGCATACTACTGCTCCGTCAATATGGATGAAGATGACATGGCTCGTTTTGTCCAGAGTAATTACAAAGAATGTCCCTTTTACCGTTCCGGGGACGAATACAAAGTCGTACGGCACCAGATGTAACCTGGTGCCGTTTTCATTAAACACTAATTATATTATGTTTCTGCCCACACATCCATGGATTTCTTTCCATGCTTTCTTCCCCAGAAATACAACAGCACACAGGCAGCCAGGAGTACAATATCGGCAGCCGTTCCCTCAATGCCAAAACCAACATTATATGCGAAACT
>DLQV01000171.1:15398-15535 GCA_002474415.1 Lachnospiraceae bacterium UBA7598 | reverse complement strand
AGTTTATGGTCGATGTGACAGAAATTCCGGAAGCCAAAGAAGGCGATCCGGTGACACTTCTTGGAAAAGACGGAAGCGAATGTATTACGATGGAAGAGCTGGGGGAATTATCCGGCCGTTTCAATTATGAATTTGCA
>DLQV01000171.1:14588-15292 GCA_002474415.1 Lachnospiraceae bacterium UBA7598 | reverse complement strand
CATATAGTATGAAATCATCTTTTTGAATACATGTGAGAAATATGGAAATACTTTTAGTATCACAAAGTATGGGGTGAAAACGTATGTTGATTCAAAGAGGAGATGTTTATTATGCAGATCTGCGCCCGGTTGTGGGATCGGAACAGGGCGGAGTCCGGCCGGTCCTGATCATTCAGAATAATATCGGAAATCGGCACAGTCCGACCGTGATTTGTGCGGCAATTACTTCGCAGATGCATAAAGCAAAACTTCCTACGCATGTAGAATTAAATTGTGACAAATACGATCTGGCAAAAGATTCGGTTGTTTTGCTGGAACAGCTGCGTACGATTGACAAAAAGCGGCTGAAAGATAAAGTATGTCATCTGGATCATCAGATTCTTTTGAAAATTGACAAAGCACTGGAAATCAGCCTGGAATTGTATACATAACTTGACGGAATACAGTTCCCATGGTATGATTTGGAGTATTATATACATTAAAGGAGAAACGAAATGGACGATAGTGCCAGTTCCGGCAGGACGAATATATTTAAAAAAATTATAGGATTTTTAAACCCGTCTTCTCATGAAGATGATGTGACGGAAGAAGAAATTATTTCCATGGTAAATGAAGGACATGAACAAGGCGTTCTTCGTGCTTCTGAAGCAGAGATGATTCATAACATTTTTGAATTCGGGGACAAAGAAGCCAAGGATATTATG
>DLQV01000171.1:8710-14538 GCA_002474415.1 Lachnospiraceae bacterium UBA7598 | reverse complement strand
ACGAAAAAATCTGATTGCGATTGACGGGGAGCTTTCCTATAACGATGCAGTTCCGTTCATTATTGAAAATAACAAGTCAAGATATCCGGTTTATCTGGAGGACATCGATAACATTATCGGTGTTTTACATATTAAGGACGCATTTGCGTTTGCACAAAAAAATGAGGTGTTTCGTACCTCCATCAAAGATATTCCAGGCCTGATCCGTGAAGTGGATTTTGTTCCGGAAACTTTAAATATTCATACGCTTTTCCAAAAAATGCAGGCAAAAAAGAGCCATCTGGTCATAGTAGTGGATGAGTATGGACAGACATCCGGTGCGGTAGCCATGGAGGATATCCTCGAGGAAATCGTGGGAAATATTGAGGATGAACATGATGAAGAAGAACAACTGATCCGCCAGAACCCGGATGGAAGCTATACGATGAGTGGATTTGCAAACCTTTCGGATGTGGCAGAAATCTTACAGATTCCGCTGAACGATGATGATTTTGATACGCTGAATGGTTTTTTGGTTTCGTTGATGGAAAAGATACCAAATGATGGAGAGACAGCAAAATTAACGGCGTATGGATATGAATTTTCCATTCGGAAGGTGGAAGACAAAATGATCCGGGAAGTTCTTGTGAAAAAAATAGAACCGGAGCATACATCGCCGCAGGAGGACCCACTTGCGCGAACCGGCAAAGAATGATAGAATAATATACAAGTAATGTTTTCATCCAGATATACAAAGTCATGGATGGTTACAGGATAGAATACAATTTAGAAAAGAGGATTTTAACAATGTCAGGACATTCCAAATTTGCGAATATCAAACACAAAAAAGAAAAAAATGATGCAGCAAAGGGAAAAATCTTTACCATGATCGGTAGAGAAATTGCTGTTGCGGTAAAAGAGGGTGGTCCGGATCCGGCAAATAACTTTAAGCTTGCACAGGTAATTGCAAAGGCAAAAGCAAACAATATGCCAAATGATACGATTGAGCGTGGTATCAAAAAAGCGGCAGGCGATGGAAACAGTGTCAACTACGAGACAACAACTTACGAAGGATATGGACCAAGTGGTACTGCAATTATTGTAAAGTGCCTGACGGACAATAAAAATCGTACAGCGGCAAATGTTCGTAATGCATTTACCAAGGGACAGGGAAGCATTGGTACACAGGGATGTGTATCCTATATGTTTGATGAAAAAGGACAGATTATCATTGATAAAGAAGAATGTGATATGGACAGTGATGATCTGATGATGCTTGCACTTGATGCAGGAGCAGAGGATTTTTCTGATGCGGATGACAGCTATGAAATCACTACGGCTCCGGAAGATTTCGATGCGGTACATAAAGCATTAGAAGAGCAGAATATTCCAATGGCATCTGCGGAAGTAACCATGATTCCGCAGACTTATGTTACACTGACCGATGAAGCAGATATTACAAATATCGGAAGAATTCTTGATTTCCTGGATGACGATGATGATGTTCAGGAAGTATATCATAACTGGGAAGAGTAAATTACATACTGTAAAAATGCGTCATACGCAAAACAGGGTTTTAAATTAGGAGGCAGGTATGAAGAAAATCTTATTTGCAGCATCCGAATGTGTTCCTTTTATTAAGACAGGAGGACTTGCTGATGTATGTGGGGCTTTGCCTAAAGCATTTGATCATAAAGATTGGGATGTGCGCGTTGTTATTCCGAATTACAGTTGTATTCCGGAGAAATATCGCAGCCAGTTTGAATATGTGACCCATTTTTATATGGCATGCGGTTCCTATATTCCAAGTAAATATGTAGGGGTTTTGCAATACAAGCTGGATGGGGTTACCTATTATTTTATTGATAATCAGGAGTATTTTAACTGTTTTGTACCATATGGGGATATGCGCTACGATATTGAAAAATTTACATTTTTCGATAAGGCAGTATTGTCCATGCTTCCTCTGATTGGTTTCCGTCCGGATATCATTCACTGTCATGACTGGCAGACAGGACTCATTCCTGTTTATTTAAAGAACGAATTTCAGGCAGATTCTTTCTTCTGGGGCATCCGGTCTATCATGACCATACATAATCTGAAATTCCAGGGCATCTGGGATGTGAAAACGATGCAGGGGCTGACAGGATTTTCAAGTGATCTGTTTGTCCCGGATAAGCTGGAATTCAATAAAGATGCAAATATGCTGAAAGGTGGTCTGGTTTATGCGGATTATATCACAACCGTCAGCGATACATATGCACAGGAGATTCAGACAGAATATTACGGCGAGGGATTAAATGGCCTGTTGTCTGCACGGCACTTTGATATGCAGGGAATTGTAAATGGTATTGATTATACAACTTACAATCCACAGACAGATTCCAAGATTTATATGAATTATGACGCTTCTAATTTCCGAAAAAAGAAGCATGTCAATAAAGAACGTTTGCAGGAAGAACTTGGACTGGAAGTAGACAAGAAAAAGTACATGATCGGACTTATTTCCCGTCTGACGGATCAAAAGGGTCTGGATCTGATCAATGCTGTCATGGATGGACTGGTAGATGAGTTCACCCAGCTCGTGGTGATCGGAACCGGGGAACCGCAGTATGAGAATATGTTCCGGCATTACGCATGGAAATATCCGAACCGAGTTTCTGCAAATATCTGTTATTCAGATGATCTGGCACATAAACTTTATGCGGCAGCGGATGCATTCTTAATGCCTTCCCGCTTTGAGCCATGCGGCCTGACACAGATGATTTCCTTCCGGTATGGAACCGTTCCGATCGTGCGGGAGACCGGCGGATTAAAAGACACCGTTCAGGCTTACAACGAATATGACAACACGGGAGATGGATTTTCTTTTACCAATTACAATGCGGATGAGATGTTACAGGTAGTTAATTATTCCAAGCATATTTTCTATGACCGCAAGCGTCAGTGGAATCAGATGGTAGACCGTGGAATGGCAAATGATTTTTCATGGAATGCGTCAAAATTCCGTTATGAAGGGCTGTATAATTATCTTCTCGGTGAATAAAACAAAGAATAACTCATAAAATAAGAACGGATACAGATGTATCCGTTCTTATTTTTTATGAATGGCAAAGGTATAAAACAATGGGAGATACAAAAAAAGAAAATGATGACATTATTGAGTTTGGACAGGCAATATTGCATGCAGACCGGAGAAATACAACCATCTACCTGTTATCTGTTATCGGAGAAATTGAGGGACACGAATGTCTTCCGGCAACTTCAAAGACGACAAAATATGAACATGTTCTACCACGACTGGCGGCAATTGAAGATGACGAAAGTGTAAATGGAGTTCTGTTATTGCTGAATACGATGGGAGGAGATGTGGAGAGCGGGCTTGCAATTGCCGAAATGGTCGCTTCGCTTTCAAAGCCTACTGTTTCTTTAGTACTTGGAGGAAGCCATTCCATTGGTGTTCCATTGGCCGTTTCTACAAATTATTCTTTTATTGTTCCGAGCGGGACAATGGTGATTCACCCGGTCCGGATGAGCGGAACCGTGATCGGAGCAAAACAGACATATGATTATTTCAAGCAGATGCAGGATCGGATCGCAGGATTCGTTGCTTCCCATTGTCATGTTACGGTGGAACGGATGACAGAAATGATGATGAACACGCAAATGCTGACAAAAGATCTCGGCACAATTCTGGTTGGGGAACAGGCAGTGTCCGAGGGAATCATCGATGCCGTTGGGGGAATTTCAGATGCTTTTGCAAAGCTGTATCAATTGATTGCAGAAAAATGATTTAAAAAAAGCTGATGGGTGACATTCCGAATGAAATATGATAAAATAAAAAGAGTTTTGTAATGGAGGAGTGTGTCCAATGGCTACGGGAAACCGTAAATCATCAAATAGAAGGAAAACGCAGACAAAAAAAGAACGTATGGCGGAAATAGAAAAAGAGCAGGCATTTCGTGTGGAAGTGACTCTATGGATCGTTGTTGCGGTCGCGCTGCTGCTTTTCATAAGTAATCTGGGATTCGGAGGAGCCGTTGGCAGAACCGTCAGCGGCTTTCTTTTTGGCGTATTCGGACTTATGGCATATGTTCTTCCGATACTGCTTCTTGTGGGCAGTTTTTTTGCGGTGTCCAATCACGGAAATAAGCTGGCAACTATAAAACTGATTGCGGGAGTCCTGTTTCTTATATTTTTATGTACGTTTATGGGACTGGCTATGAATGGATCCGAACGGATGCATCCACTTGCCGCATATACATACTGTGCAGAAAGACATACCGGAGGCGGTATTGTTGGCGGATTTGTTGCGTTTTATATGTGCCAGGCATTTGGTCTGATTGGTTCTTATATCATCGATATTATTGCGCTGATTGTCTGCATGGTACTGATCACGGAGCGTTCGGCATTCCGCGGGATGCAAAAAGGCGGACAAAAAGTATATGAATCTGCCAGGGAAAGCAACGAAAAGTACCGGGAATACCGGGAATATCGTGCGAAAGAACGAAAAGAACGTCGGATGGATCACAAAGTATCCGGGGTATCCATTGACACAAGAATTGAAGCAAAGGGCAAAAAAAACAGCAAAAAGAAAAAATCGGATGAAATGGGAGAGTTGTCGGCTCCAACGTTTGATATGATGCCGGATTCCACCGTATCTCCAATGCCGGAAAAAATACCGGCGTCTGTCCCGACAGAGGTTCCAGTTAAGAAAAAGATCGAAACGAAGCCGGAAATTTCAGGGGATTTTATGCCGGATACGTTTCCACCAGAACCATCACAGGCAGCCCCGGTTCCAGAGCATATCTCCGTAACTGCACCGAAGGAGGAGATTCCAAAACCGGTGGAAAAAGCTCACAAAAAGAAGACCGATCAGGATATTCAAAACGAAGTTCAGAAAGTGGCGCAGGAAATGGAGACGTCAGCTCCGGAGCAAAAAACAGACAAAGCATATGTGTTTCCACCTACAGATCTGTTAAAAAAGGGAGAAGGAAAAAGATCAGCCAATACGGAACATCAGTTGCGTGAAACTGCAGATAAATTACAGCAGACATTGAAAAATTTCGGAGTCAATGTTACGGTCACCAATATCAGTTGTGGACCGGCCGTGACGAGATATGAAATTCAACCGGAAATGGGTGTGAAGGTGAGTAAAATTGTCGGTCTGACTGATGATATTAAACTCAATCTGGCGGCCGCGGATATCCGCATTGAGGCGCCGATTCCGGGGAAAGCAGCGGTGGGAATTGAGGTTCCAAACAAAGAAAATGTTATGGTTGCTTTTCGTGATCTGATCGAATCGCCGGAATTTCAGACGGCAAAGTCCAAGATCAGTTTTGCGGTTGGAAAAGATATTTCCGGGAAAACGAAAGTAACCGATATTGCCAAGATGCCGCATTTGCTGATTGCCGGTGCAACGGGTTCCGGTAAATCTGTCTGTATCAATACGATTATTATGAGTATTTTATATAAGGCCAGACCGGATGAGGTAAAACTGATCATGATTGACCCGAAAGTCGTAGAGTTAAGCGTTTACAACGGAATTCCACATCTGATGATTCCGGTTGTGACCGATCCGAAGAAGGCATCCGGTGCTTTGCACTGGGCGGTTGCGGAAATGACGGAACGATACGAAAAATTCGCGGAAGCAAATGTGCGTGAAATCAACGGATACAACGCAAAGGTCGATTCCATAGAAGTGCCGGAAGGACAGGAACGCCCGCAAAAGATGCCACAGATTGTGATCATTGTGGACGAGCTTGCAGATCTTATGATGGTAGCTTCCAATGACGTGGAAGAGGCCATCTGCCGGCTGGCACAGCTGGCACGAGCGGCGGGTATTCATC
>DLQV01000171.1:0-8681 GCA_002474415.1 Lachnospiraceae bacterium UBA7598 | reverse complement strand
GCAACCCAGCGTCCGTCGGTAAATGTCATCACCGGTCTGATTAAGGCAAATATGCCGAGCCGGATTGCCTTTTCGGTGACTTCGGGTACGGATTCCCGAACGATTCTGGATATGAATGGGGCAGAAAAACTTCTCGGAAAAGGAGATATGCTGTTCCATCCGCAGGGAGCACCGAAACCAATTCGTGTACAGGGGGCATTTGTTTCCGATAAGGAAGTTTCTGATGTTGTGGAATTTATCAAAGAACAGAATGAAACGGCATCCTATAGCGAGGAAATTGTACAGAAAGTAGATAGCATGCAGGCATCATCTGGTGGAACGACCGTATCCATTTCCGATGCAGATGCGCAGGACGATGGCCGGGATGCCTATTTTGATGAAGCAGCACAGATCATTGTAGATAAAGAAAAAGCATCCATCGGTATGCTGCAGAGATATTTAAAAGTAGGATTCAACCGTGCTGCCCGTATTATGGATCAGCTCGAAGAAGCTGGTATTGTTGGACCGGAGGAGGGAACCAAACCGCGAAAGGTTTTGATGACATCCGAAGAATTGCAGGCGGCAAAAGAGGAATTATAGAAAACATTTTAGAAGGAGAAAAAGATGAAAACTGATATTCAAATTGCACAGGAATCGACATTACAGCCAATCAAAGAGGTGGCAGCATCCATTGGAATTGCAGAGGATGATCTGGAGTTATATGGTAAATATAAAGCAAAGATTTCGGATGAACTGATTGCACGCAGCAAAAACAATCCAGATGGAAAACTGATTCTGGTAACTGCTATCAATCCGACTCCGGCCGGAGAAGGAAAAACAACGGTCACCGTGGGACTGGGACAGGCATTTGGAAAACTCGGAAAGAAAGCGATGATTGCATTGCGTGAGCCTTCCCTTGGACCATGTTTTGGAATCAAGGGCGGTGCCGCAGGCGGCGGATATTCCCAGGTGGTTCCGATGGAGGATTTAAACCTTCATTTTACGGGAGATTTCCATGCAATTACTTCTGCAAATAACCTGTTAGCGGCTCTTTTGGATAATCATATCCAGCAGGGAAATGCTCTTGGAATTGATCCGAGACAGGTGGTATGGAAACGTTGTCTGGATATGAATGACCGCGTTCTTCGTAATGTCGTTGTAGGACTTGGAAATAAAACAGATGGAATGGTACGCGAGGATCATTTTGTAATCACCGTCGCATCTGAAATCATGGCAATTCTTTGTCTTGCAGAAGATATGAAAGATTTAAAGAGACGTCTGGGACGTATTATCGTTGCATATACGTTTGATGGCAAGCCGGTAACCGCACAGGATCTGCAGGCAGTCGGATCTATGGCAGCCCTGTTGAAAGATGCCCTAAAGCCAAATCTGATCCAGACACTGGAACATACACCGGCACTTGTTCATGGTGGACCATTTGCGAATATCGCACATGGATGCAACAGTGTGCGCGCTACTACAACTGCTTTAAAACTTGCGGATTATGTAATCACAGAGGCTGGATTTGGTGCGGATTTAGGTGCGGAAAAATTCTTTGACATTAAATGTCGTAAGGCAGGACTTCATCCGGATGCCGTAGTGCTTGTCGCAACGATCCGTGCATTGAAATACAATGGTGGTGTTCCGAAGGATGAATTGTCCACGGAAAACCTTGAGGCATTAAAGAAAGGAATTGTCAATCTGGAGAAACACATTGAAAATCTTCATAAATTTGGAGTTCCGGTTGTTGTTACTTTAAATGCATTTGTTTCGGATACGGAAGCAGAAACTGCCTATGTGGAACAGTTCTGTAAGGATCATGACTGCGAATTCGCTCTGGCAGAAGTATGGGAAAAAGGAGGAGAGGGCGGAATTGCCCTGGCAAATAAACTCCTTGAGACCATGGAAAAGAAGGAAAGCCATTTCCATACTCTTTACAACGATGATCTGGGATTAAAGGAAAAGATAGAGACCGTAGCAAAAGAAATTTACGGAGCAGATGGTGTTACATATTCTCCTGCTGCAGAACGTGAATTGAAACGAATCACAGATCTTGGCATGGCAAACTTCCCGGTATGTATGGCAAAGACACAGTATTCCCTGTCGGATGATGCAAAGAAACTTGGAAGACCAACCGGATTTAAGATTAACGTCCGCGAAATATATGTTTCAGCCGGCGCAGGATTTGTCGTTGCAATTAACGGTTCGATTATGACGCTTCCGGGACTGCCAAAGAAACCGGCAGCATATGGAATTGATGTCAATGATGATGGTGTGATTACAGGATTATTTTAAGGAGACAAAAACATGGCAAAGATCATAGATGGAAAGAAGATTTCTGCAGAAATTAAAGAAGAATTAAAAACAGAAGTTGCAGAATATGCAGCACAGGGGAAAACGTGTGCACTTGCCGTTATCCAGGTAGGAGCAGATCCTGCATCTAGCGTATATGTCAGAAATAAAAAGAAAGCCTGTGCATATATTGGAATAGAGTCGCTTTCGTATGAACTTCCGGAAGAAACGACAGAAGAGGAATTGCTTGCGCTGATTCAGAAACTGAATGATGATCCAGATGTTCATGGAATCTTGTGTCAGCTTCCACTCCCGAAACATATTTGCGAGGATCATGTGATCCAGGCAATTGATCCGAAAAAAGATGTCGATGGTTTTCACCCGCAGAATGTCGGTGCACTTGTAGTCGGGAAAAAAGGATTTGTCTCCTGCACGCCTGCCGGCATTATTCAGCTGCTGAAACGCAGCAATATTGCGATTGCCGGAAAACACTGTGTGGTAATCGGAAGAAGCAATATTGTCGGAAAACCGATGGCACTTCTGATGCTGCGGGAGAATGCAACAGTTACAATCTGCCATTCCCGAACCGAAAATCTGAAAGAGATCTGCAAAGAAGCTGATATTCTGATCGTAGCGATTGGAAAACCTCGTTATATCGGTGCTGATTATATCAAAGAGGGAGCTGTTGTCATTGATGTCGGAATCCACAGAAATGAAGAAAATAAGCTGTGTGGAGATGTATGTTTTGAAGAGGCAGAACCGCTTGCCTCCTATATTACACCTGTTCCTGGCGGTGTTGGACCAATGACAATTGCGATGCTTATGCATAACTGTGTAGATGCTATGAAACTATATTCATAAAACAAGAGCAAGGGGATAGATGATGAAGTGTATTTATTGCGGTGAGGAATTAAAAGAGGGGAGTCTGTACTGCCCGAAGTGCGGGAAAGCCGTACAGATCGTGCCGGACTACAATATTTACGATGATGATTATCTGAATCAGGTCCTTACGGAAGAAGCGCAAAATATTTCTGTGTCAGAAGAAACTGAAAAAAAGGGGAGAATGGCATCTGCCAAAACCGGGCCTTCAAAGAAAAGACATCTCGACCGGCAACAGAAAAAAATCATAATTCTTGTTCTGGGTATTGTATGTGTGCTTATATTTACACTATTGATCCTCGGAGCGGCGATACGTTCTAACCATGCCAATTCCTTTGATTATCAGGTGGGATTGGCCCAAAAAGCCCAGAAAGCCGGGGATACCAAGGATGCCATTGCATACTATGAAAATGCGCTGGCACTGGATAAAAACAGTATTGAGGTCCGGCTGGCTTTAGCAAAACTGTATACAGAAGAAAAAGATTATGATTCGGCACTTGTGTTATATCAGGAAGTGATCCGGGAAGACAAAAAAAACCGACAGGCATGTCAGGGATTGATTGCTATTTATGAAAAACAGAATAATACCGATGCCATACTTTCTCTTTCCGAGGCAGTCGATGACAGCCTGAAAGATCTGTTTGCAGATTATCAGGTAGAAGAACCACAGTTCAGTTTAAAGAGTGGAAGTTTTGACAGTGCCCAGGTATTGCAGATGCTTTCTACCAAAGGGTATGAAATCTATTATACGATCGATGGATCCGATCCAAAGACACGCGGCATGCGTTACACAGAACCTGTAAAATTAGATGAGAATAATAAAACTTACACGATAAAAGCGGTATGTAAAAACGAAAAAGGTATTTACAGTGAAGTAGCGGAACAGAGTTATAAAATTACCATTCCGGCTCCAGATGCCCCAATTGTCTCCCCCGATGGAGGTAATTTTGGGACGGAAACTTCGGTAACTATCACAGTTCCCAATGGCTGCAGTGCATACTATACCTGGGATGGAAGTACTCCGACGGCTGCCAGTAGCCGCTATACACAGCCAATTAAAGTACCGGAAGGAAACAATATTCTTTCTGTCGTGATTATAGATAATACCACACGGTTACGTTCCGATGTATACAAGGGGAATTTCGTGTATTATTCAGAGGATTATACAATAGAAGACAACACGGATCCTACAGATGACATAAGTGAATAAAATTTATCAGAAATAAAACAGGGAGTGCAGCGGTTAGTGCTTTAAAATAACACAGACTGCTGACACTCCCTGTTTTTGAAAAATAATAAAAGAGGTTACTCTTCCAGAAATTCAATCTCATCTTTTGCCATATGGCTGATTCTTGCAAGGGAATACACGTCAAATCCCTGGGAAACCAGTTTTTCATGTCCTGGCTGAAATGCTTTCTCAATTAATACGCCCACACCTGCGATCGTAGCGTGTGCTTTGCGGAGCAGACGGATGGCTCCGGTAGCGGCTTCTCCATTTGCCAGAAAATCGTCAATGATCAGTACATGGTCTTTTTCAGAGACAAATTTGGAAGAAAGTGTCAACTCATAACTGGTGCCTTTGGTAAAAGAAGTGACCTCTGTCTGGAACAGGTTGTCATTTAAAATCTTAGAAGGCTGTTTCTTTAAGATAATCATAGGAAGACCCATGCACATAGCAGTCATAAGAGCCGGAGCGATACCGGAACTTTCGATTGTTGCAACCTTTGTGATGCCCTGGTCTTTGAAGTGTTCTGCAAATGCTTCCCCGATATGCTGCATCAGTACCGGATCTACCTGATGATTGATAAAACTGTCTACTTTTAAGATATCTTCATTGACAGCAATTCCATCTTTTTTGATTCTTTCCTGTAATTCTTTCAATTTCATTACCTCTCTTGTATTTGTTGATTACAGTATATCATTTTTCACTACAAATTTACAGAGAAATATAGTAAAATAACAACATGAAAATCACAATTATCTGCGTAGGCAAAATAAAGGAAAAATTTTATACGGAAGCAATCAAAGAATATTCCAAACGGCTCAGCCGCTACTGTACATTATCCATTACGGAGGTAGCAGATGAAAAGACAAAAGAACAGGCAAGCGAAACCGAAATTGCCATGGTAAAAGATCGGGAAGGGGAGCGCATTTTAAAATCCATCCGTGGGGACGGGTATGTGATCGCACTTGCAATCGATGGAAAACAGCCGGATTCAGTGAAACTTTCCAGGGAAATCGAAAAACTCGGGCTTGGCGGAGTCAGCCATATTTATTTTGTGATCGGTGGCTCTCTTGGATTATCGGATCAGGTTCTTAAAAGGGCGGATGCACACCTGAGCTTTTCTAATATGACATTTCCCCATCAGTTGATGCGTGTAATTCTGCTGGAACAGATTTATCGTTCGTATCGTATCATGCACCACGAACCGTATCATAAATAAAAAAGAAAGGATTCCTTGGCATGCAAAAAACAATACAACTGGTTACCCGTTTTTTAACCAAATGCCAGAAAGATAAAATAAATGCTTATTCCGCACAGATCGCTTTTTTTATTATTTTATCGATCATTCCGTTTCTTATGGTATTTTCATCTATGCTTCAATATACCAGTATCACGGAAGATATGGTATTTGAAATCATAAAAAAAGTCATGCCGCAGTATGTCGCGCCATTTTTAATTTCTCTTGTAAAAGAAATTTATACAAGATCCGTGGGAATCATTTCCGTCACAGCAATCATCGCCATATGGTCTGCGGCAAAAGGAATTCAGTATATGGCAGATGGATTAAATGCCGTTCATGAATTAAAAGAAACCAGAAACTGGTTTGTCCTCCGGTTCTGGGCGGTTATTTATACTATTGTTTTTTTGATTGCAATTGTATTTACACTGGTTGTGCTGGTTTTTGGAAACAGTCTGCGGCATCTGGCGGCAGATTATCTTCCGTTTATTGCGCATTTGGTAAAAATTATAATCAAATTGCGCGGACTTATCATGTTATTCCTTCTGATCCTGTTTTTTGACGTGATTTTTACTGCACTTCCAAATACAAAACTCACATTCAGAAGTCAGCTTCCGGGAGCTGCGGCATGTGCGGCGGCGTGGTATGTTTTCTCTTTCGGGCTTTCCATTTATGTGGATTATTTTAATGGCTTTTCCATGTATGGAAGTCTTACAACGATTGCCCTGATTATGCTCTGGCTGTATTTTTGCATGTATATTATGATGATGTCTGTAGAATTCAATGTATTTCTGGAAGCGTATCGAAACGGATCCCTGGATTTAGAGGCATAGGACTGGCTGAAATTTCATATAGTGAAGTATGAAAAGCCATTCGAATCGAAACAAACATAAAATTGAACCGGAGCATCTCGTAGAACAAATGGAACTGCCAAAAGATATTTTTCTTGGGATGCCGCTTCTTTCCATGGAAGGAAATCATACGCTTTGCATTGTAAATCACCGCGGGATTATAAAATACTGTCCGGAAGTAATTGGCATTGCAGCACAGGCGTATCATATCCGGGTCGTTGGAAGAAATTTATCCATCCGGAAATATTCGGCAGATCTTATTGAAATTTCCGGGTATATGCAGGAGATTACGTTTTTACCATGATTGAAAAACTTCTTCGGTTCGTCAAAGGCAGTCTTTTGGTGTCTGTGCGGGGAACGAATATTTCCCGTTTTTTAAACTTATGCGCACGTCACGAAATTTTGTTTTGGAAGATACAGGTTGATTCTCCGACACAGGTTTCTTTTTTTATACGGCTGCAGGATGTGTACGAACTTCGTCCCTATCTGCGCAAAACCAAAACAGGAATCCATATTGAAAAGAAACTGGGATTTCCTTTTTTCTGGGAAAAATACCGTGCAAGAAAGATCTGGATTGTGGTTCTTTTGTGCGGGATGGCTGGTGTCTGGGTACTCAGCACAAGAATCTGGAGAATCGAAATCAAAGGCAATTCTTCTCTGGGAGAGGACACCATTCTGGAATATTTAAAATCACATAATATTACCTATGGGATGCCGGCAAAGGAAATTGACAATGATGCTTTGGAACTTTCTTTAAGACAGGATCTTAAACCGGTCATCTGGGCAAGTGTATATGAAACGGGAACTAAACTGGTTGTGCAGGTACAGGAGAAAATCTCTTCTCACGAGGAAACGAAAGAAGTGAAAGACACCTGTATGGATCTGGCAGCATCTACGGATGCAACGGTTGCATCGATCATTACAAGGAGCGGGCTTGCCGAAGTAAAAAAGGGGGATAAAGTAAAAAAAGGAGATCTGCTGGTCTGTGGGAGACAGGAAATTCTGGATGATAATGGAGAAGTACGGGAATACTATTACAAGAATGCAGATGCAGATGTGTATGGTTACACGATGCACCCTTATGAAGACTGGATTTCTTCACAAATGACGGAGAGAAAGGAAACTGGAAATAAAAATAAAAGATATTTTATTCAAATCATGGATGAACGCCTCGTTACCCCGGCTTTGCACGCAGAGTACGTAACGGAACGCTCCATCACAGATACCCGGCAGTTTTGTCTGCAGGACAGTTTTTATCTTCCGGTTTATTATGGAAAAATTACGACATTTGAGCTGCAGGAAAAAACCATTACGCTGACAAAAGAACAGGTCAGACAGCTTGCTTTGTCACATTTTTCACAATTTCTTTCAGAATTGGAAGAAAATGGGGTGCGAATTGTCGACAAAAATGTTATGATTGAACAGATAGATAAAAACTATCATATCTATGGCCAGGTAAAAGGGTGTGAAAAAATCACAACACCTGTACCGACCGAAATGAAACGAAAGGAACCTGTGAATGAGTCTGAATGAAGTATCGCTCCGGATACCAACGGAACATATGGCAAATGTCTTTGGACAGTTTGATGCCAATATCAAGAAAATAGAAAGAACTTTGGGCGTGACGGTTGTTGTGCGTGAAGATCAGTTAAAGATCATCGGAACGCCATCTGCAGCCAGCGGCGCCCAGGAAGTATTTGAACAATTGTATGAACTTGCCAAGCGTGGGAATGTTATCAGTGAACAAAACGTAAACTATGCGCTTGCACTGTTGCAGGAACATAAAGGATCTGAGATGGTTGAGATTGACAAAGATGTGATCTGTCATACCATTCAGGGAAAGCCTGTAAAACCAAAAACACTTGGACAGAAAGATTATGTAGATAATATCCGCAAAAAAATGATCGTGTTCGGAATGGGACCTGCCGGAACCGGAAAAACATATCTGGCAATGGCAATGGCGATCACCGCATTTAAAAATGAAGAGGTGGGACGGATTATTCTGACACGTCCGGCAATAGAAGCGGGAGAGAAACTTGGATTTCTTCCGGGAGATCTGCAAAGCAAAGTGGATCCGTACCTGCGCCCTCTATACGATGCCCTGTATCAGATCATGGGTGCAGAATCATTTCAGAAAAATATGGAGAAAGGTCTGATTGAGGTTGCACCTTTAGCTTATATGCGTGGACGGACGCTCGACAATGCGTTTATTATTCTG
>DLQV01000139.1 GCA_002474415.1 Lachnospiraceae bacterium UBA7598 | reverse complement strand
TCCGGTCGCATCCATATGATAGTTTTTCTTCATGATCAGCTTCGAGATGGGCACAATCTTGTAGCCCTGTTCCTCTAAATTGGTCAGCATGGTATCCAGTGCATCCGCTGTATACTTTGCTCCATTGTGACAGAGAATAATGGCTCCCGGTGCAAGTGCTTTATGGTTGCATACCGTCGTGATAATAGAATCCACACCATAGTTCTTCCAATCCAGACTATCCACTGACCACTGAATCGGATAATAATGCAGGGCGTACGCCGTCTTGATCACATCATTGTCGTAGGCCCCATAAGGCGGACGGAACAGATACATCTCATAACCGGTCAGTTTTTTTACTTTATCATGCACGGTTTTTAATTCACTGTCTTTTTCCTCCTGGGAAATTGTCGTCATGTCATAATGATGCTCACTGTGGTTTCCCAGATCATGCCCTCTCTTTACCAATTCTTTTACACAATCAGGGTTATCTTCTACCCAGCCTCCGGTCATAAAAAATGTCACCTTTACTTTATGTTTATCCAAAACATCCATGATACGCGGGAAATCTTCTGCTCCCCACGCAGCATCGAAGCTGAGTGCCACTTTCTTTTCTGTTGTGTCTACACAGTAAATCGGAAGTTCACGATCCCCGACCTTAGCACTTGTAATCACTGCAGATGTTGCCTGATACGAGACAAACATCAGACAACAAATAAGAGCCATGACAAGAAGACCGTTTCCGACCTTTCTGCATGACTCTTTTTTTAATTCACTATGTATTTTATTGAACATAACCACTCCACCCAAATGTTCTTTGTAGAGTATATGTACGATTCTGAAAACTTAGAAGTATTTTAGTTACTGTTCGCAGGGTAACCTGTGAACAGTAATGTATTTTATGCCTGTAACTCATCCGCTCTCTGAATGAAGTCAATCACAACAAGAATCGACTGCAGTGCCGCTTTCTCTGCAAACGTTGCATAATCCATCGAAGCACCTTCTCCATCTGAAATAGAACGTAAGATTGCAAACGGAACTTTATTTACATAACATACATGACCAATGGAACCGCCCTCCATCTCACAGGCAATTGCGTCAAACCGCTCATGAATTTTTTTCTTCTGCTCCGGTGTGCTGACAAACAAGTCTCCTGTTGCAATCGTTCCGACATGATAATGGATTCCTTTTTCTTCCAGACAACTGCTAAGAAGTCTGCACATCTTTTCATCCGTTGGCAGATACACTTCATTGATACCGGAAAGCAATCCAACCGGATCTCCCAGCGGTGTCGTGTTCATATCATGCTGTACCACCTTATCCGCTACAGCCACGTCCATCACACCAAGTTCTTTGCAAAGTGTACCACCCACACCGATATTGATGACACAATCCACATGAAACTCCAGAATCATTGCCTCTGCACAGATTGCGGCAAACACCTTTCCAATTCCGCACACTGCTGCAACCACTTCTTTGTCCCCAATGGTTCCACACACATAGGTGACACCACTGTATTCTTTCGTGTTGATATCACTCATGGATGCTTTCAGGTTGTCCACCTCGATCTGCATTGCACCAATTACTCCGATTTTCATGTTTTTTCCTCCTGCAATCTGTTTTATTCCGGATATGTAAAATCCATATTTGTCTGTTCTTCCAATACAGCAAGATACGTCGCTGCCTCTGCCTTTGCTGCTGCAAGAGACAGATTTTCATAATGTCCACATTCAATGGCCGATTTTCCGAATACTTCTCCCTGATGATCATAGATCTTTTTGAGAACCTCTTTTGTCATGGCAAACACTTCTTTCGGACTTCTGCTGTTACGAACCAGCAGATAAAATCCGGTCTGACATCCCATCGGTCCAAAATAAACAACCTCATTCCCCATCTCGGAATTACGGATATATGTAGCGAACATATGCTCCAAAGAATGCATAGTTGCATTGTCCATATAATCTCCTGCGTTCGGTTTGCGCGTACGCAGATCATAAGTGATCACATCTCCATCTTCGCGGGAAATATAAAATCCCGGCATCAGAAGATTGTGATTGATTGTAAAACTCTTAATTCGATTCATTTTGCGCCTCCTGCAAAAACTGCTATTTCTTGATCAGAGTTCCCATACCACCGGTAATCTCTCCTGCTTCCTTATTTAATTTGGTTACAAGGACAGAACGGATTGCAGATTCTCCGATGAAATCAATCGCAGCTTCAATCTTTGGAGCCATGGTTCCTTCTCCGAATTCTCCTGCTGCAAGATATTTCTTTGCATCGGCAAGAGAAAGCGTATCCAGTTTTACTTCATCTTCCTTGCCAAAATTCAGACAAACCTTATCCACACTTGTAAGAATAACCAGCATATCTGCATCCAGAAGTTCTGCAAGCTTTCCTGCTGCGAGATCTTTTTCGATTACCGCACTGGCTCCCTGCAGACGGTTATTCTGTGCAAGAACCGGAATTCCGCCTCCGCCGCAGGCAATGACAACCTGATCAGCGTCAGACAATGCAGAAATCGCATCTATCTCCACAATATCCATAGGCTTTGGAGATGCTACGATACGACGATAACCACCCTCCACTTCTATCACATGGTTGCCTTTCTTTTCTTCTTCCTCTGCCTCATCCTTTGTCATTACACGACCAATCACTTTGGTTGGATGATAAAATGCCTCATCATACGGATCAACAACCACCTGTGTCAAAACAGTGGAAACTGTTTTATAAATACCACGATTTAATAACTCTGTACGGATGGCATTCTGCAGATCATATCCAATATATCCCTGACTCATCGCAGAGCAGACAGATGTCGGTGTTGCTGTGTACTCCGGATACAGACGACAAAATTCATTCATTGCCGTATGGATCATTCCAACCTGTGGTCCATTGCTGTGTGTAATAACCACCTGATAATCTTCCCGGATAAAATCTGCGACAGCTTTTGCTGTACGTGCTGCTGCCTTCTGCTGTTCCGGCAGTGTACTTCCAAGAGCTTCATGTCCCAACGCGATTACAATTCTTTTCTTTTTCATACATCCTCCTATCTCTCCAATCCCGGCTTATGCTTCCAGGAATTTTTTTCTGGAGATAAAATTATACGTAGTAACTAACATGGTGGAGAATATTTTTGCTACTGCATAAAACATTCCTAAATGTTCTACGGCAAACCACATGATCAACTGGTTCAATACAAGTCCGATCATACTGAGTGCCACAAAAATAGCCATCTCCTGCGCCTTCGTCATGTCTTCCTTTCCGGTAAAAACAAAACGCATGCTCAGAATATAATTCACAATAACGGATACGGTAAACGACACGGCACTGGATGCAAAGTAATGCATAACATGTGTCTCTGTCAACAAGATCATCAGCCCATAGTCAATGCCAAAACACAGACCACCAACTGCTCCAAATTTACAGAACTGAATGATCAAACTTTTTATCCTATTCATTTTTGTCTGACTCCTGTTTCTAAAACTGCAACTACTCCATGGCAGTGTTATGCTACCACAGGCAGTGTTGCTTTAAAATACAAAATAGATTGTCCGAATTATGTTCGGACAATCTATTATAGCGCATCTTATGCAATTTGTCATTAATTATTTGACCCACCAAATCCATCAAAGAAACCGGAATTACCGGAATTATCAGAATTTCCGGAGTCTCCTGAGTTGCCAGAATTTCCAGAGTTTCCGGAATTCTGTGAATCATTGGAATTTTCTGAACTGCTTTCTGTTACAAAATCCGATTGAGCTGCAAGCGTTACCTTGATGGATTTCTCCTTGTATCCATTTCCCAGCCGTTCGATCGTCATCTTTACTTCGTCTCCCGATTTATGGGATGCTATCAGCTGCTTCAGCTGTGTCATACCAGTAATTGTCTGACCATCAAATTCTGTAATAATATCGCCCTGACGGAGTCCTGCTTTTTCTGCAGGTGATCCGGATACAACCTGATATACATATACACCTTCCGGCATATTGTAGGCACTTGCAACGCTAGAAGAAATATCCTGTCCCTGTATGCCGAGGAATGCGGCTTTTGACTGGTCTACCTGACCTTTTTCAATCAGCTGCTCAATAATTGGCATTGCATCTGACATCGGAATGGCATAACCAAATCCCTCTACACTTGTATCTGAATATTTTGCAGAGTTAATGCCAACAACCTCTCCACTTGCATTTAAAAGTGCACCACCACTGTTACCAGGGTTAATTGCTGCATTCGTCTGAATCATATTGTTGTTTACCACGGTTTCTCCGGTCTGTTCATCCTGGACTGTAACGGTACGTCCCAGTGCACTGATAATGCCGTTGGTAACCGACTGGCCATAACCAAGTGCATTACCAATTGCGATAACCCCCTGGCCAACTACCAGTTTATCGGAATCTTCATTTACAGAAGCCACTTTGATTTCTTTTAGTGTAGAAGCTTTGATATCACTAAGCGGTACCTTTACCACTGCCAGATCATCAGAAGCATCTGTTCCCTGTACTTTACATTCTACCGTCTCATTATCTACAAACTGTACTTTGAGGGAATCTGCATCCGCAACCACATGGTTGTTCGTTGCAATGTAAAGATATTTACTATCCTGCTTGATGATAATGCCAGATCCTGCACTCTCACTCTCCTGCTGCTGTGTTCCCCAGAATGTCTGATAAGATACTGTACCCGTGTTTGTGATTGCCACAATACTTGGCATAGCCTCTTTT
Organism: Lachnospiraceae bacterium UBA7598; assembly: GCA_002474415.1. Lineage (GTDB taxonomy): Bacteria > Bacillota > Clostridia > Lachnospirales > Lachnospiraceae > Roseburia. The sequence continues at coordinate 2,207 of DLQV01000139.1, read as the reverse complement.
GCAATACCGGAAACATCTGACAGATCGGTTGCATTTCCAGTACTTGTCTGGCTTACCTGTGCAGAGGAAGAAGAACTCTTTGAGCTGCTCGTATTCTGTCCGGAAACTCCCAATGCTTTCGTTCCTACATAGCTGACTCCGGTAAATACGCCTCCGGCCACCAGTCCAAAGACAAGGGCAACGGCAGCACACTTACCAATGGTTGCTCCGAATCCGGATCTGCGGCGCGGTTTCTTTGGAGTCGGGCCTCCGGTCGGCTGCTGATACGGATTATACGCATTGTATGTCGTATTCTGATATGTCTGATTCTGGCTATTGTACGGATTATATCCATTCTGACTGTTCTGATTGTTTTGTGTATTCTGATTCTGATTTTGATTCATATTATTATAATAGTTGTTATCCATAATGAAAAACTCCTTTCTTGTTTTCTAAGGAGCATTCTACCTGTCAACTGTGTTTAAATTGTGACAAAGTTCTGTAAATTTTGTAAATCCCCGTTAAATTGCCACTCCGTTTTTCTTCAACAGTTCCCTAGCAGACACAACGGAATCTGTCCCCACAGCATTTTTCACAGGTGCAAATTCTTTTTCCCTCTCTACCTCAAAAGGAAGACAGTTATCCATCATGTAAACCATATCCAGTATCAATGTTTCAAACTTATAAGCATTTGGCTCCTGTGGTTTCTGCAACTGTCCATTTTCATCCAGATAAGGAACTTTTTTCTCTACAATATGCATTGGAAGATTTGATTTTACAATTTCCATCAGCTTGTCTACACGGAACAGGTAATTTAAAATCACTCCAAATCCATAGAGCAGAGAACCATTTTCATTGGTGGCCTCCGCCATCTCCGGTGTCAGCTCATAATATTCTACGATTGATGGTTTTCCGTCTTCGAGACACATTGCACCCACACGTTCGTGAGGGGAAACTTTGCGCACAACCTTTGACCCACACACACATCCCGATAAAATCGTAGCCCCGATAAATACCGGATCTGCAATTCTCTGTAACACATTATCTACGGCAAAAACATTCAGCCACTCAATTCCCCGTGCACGGATGTCCTCATCCAAATGTGCACGAAGCATCGATTGAAACCAGCCACCGTTTCCATTTGGAGACATTGCCAGAGAATCTTTCGATTCCATCAGCACGTTTCCATCAAAATCTACTGCCGGGACCATTTCCTGCATAAAGAACTTTATATAACTGCTGTCATATCCGAAATAATCATGTTCTTCGAAAAATGTCCGTGTCTGTGCATCGTTTTTCTCGCTGGTCATAATATAAAGAGGAATCCACACCCCTGCTTCATTTTTCACCTGCATCAGATTCTTTATCAGCTGTTCAAAAATATAGAGTGTTTTCGTAACTCCAATATTGAACATCCCCTTTGCCTTATCAAATCCCAGACGCGTGCCCTGTCCACCCGCAAGAAGAATCGCACCAACTTTTCCTGCCTGCAGCGCTTCAAGACCCTTTTTGCAATACAGTTCTTCTTTCTTGCGGATCTCAGAAAGCTCCATTGCCTGTAGCGGAGCAAACGTTCCTCTCTGCTGTTTTTTCTGATGAATCAGTTCCAGACAGGACCAATCCATCCTCTCCAGCTGATGTTCCAGTTTCTCCGGCACCTGTGTACCTACAAGCTTTTTTAAATATTTCTGCTCATGCTCTATAATATTTTTCTTTACCTGTTCGTTCATTTCTTCCTCAATTGATTACTGTGCATTTGTTCCTCCGGTAGTTTCCGATCCTTTCTGAATCTCATCTGTGCCGGTTGCCCCTACTGTTTCATTATAATCCGAAGTATTTATTTTCGCAGAATCCGCATTGATCCCCGTTGTATTTACAATCGTATCACTGATTGCCTGTACCGTCTGCGATGGTGTATATGCGTCATCATCAAACATATATTCATGAAGCTGAGTTACATTTGTCACCAGATCTGCCGGAATTACGGTATCTCCGCATCTCGGCATCGTCTTGGTCGTCAGGTCAAATGGGAATCCCGTTGTACTGCTGACCGAATACTTGGTAACATCCTTTGCCAGATCCACCATCTGACTTAAGGACAATGTAGTAGAAATATGATCCACAACGCTGTTACAGATTTTAACAAGAGTCGCCGGATTGGCTTTTTTTGCCTTTTCCAGCATTGCCTGCAGCACGATTCTCTGACGGGATGCCCGCTTAAAATCATC
>DLQV01000047.1:652-5705 GCA_002474415.1 Lachnospiraceae bacterium UBA7598 | reverse complement strand
GGAACTGGAAAATGGCTCTGAGCCTGTTAATTATTTCGCCGTTTGTGTTTTTTATTATTTATCTGTTCAAAAACAAGGTGGCACCGATGCATGCGAAACTGCGTGAAAAACTGGCACAGATGAATACCTATGCACAGGAAAATATTTCCGGAAACCGCGTGGTAAAAGCGTTTGCCAGGGAAGCATATGAGATTGAAAAATTTGACCGGGCAAACAAAGATTATGCAGAGACGAACAAAGAGACCAGCATGGTATGGTTGAAATTTTTCCCGTATGTGGAAAGCATTGCAAACCTTATGCCGGTAGTGATGTTGGCTGTGGGCGGTGTTTTTCTGATTCGGGGAGAACTGACGATGGGAGATTATGTGGCATTTTCCGGACTGATCTGGGCAATTGCCAACCCGATGCGCCAGATGGGAAATATCATGAATGAATTTCAGCGGTTCTCGGCCGCATCTAAAAAGGTGATGGAGATCTATTATTCCGAGCCAAAGATCAAAGATGCTCCGGATGCAGTTGCACATCTGGACCGCTTCGATGGGAAAATCGAATTCCGGGATGTATCCTTTCAGTACGAAGATGGAGATCTTCCGGTGCTACATGATATCAGCTTTACTGTAAGACCAGGAGAGACCATTGCAATCATGGGGGAGACCGGCTGTGGAAAGACTTCCCTGATCAACCTGATCCCACGGTTTTATGAGCCGACGAAAGGGGAAGTGCGGATTGATGATATACCGGTGCAAAAATTGAAACTTGCCGACCTGCGCAAACAGATTGGACTTGCCACACAGGATGTGCTGTTGTATTCCGACACGATCGAGGGAAACATTGCCTACGGAGACAGCAGCATTGATCTCGAAGAAGTGGAAAAATTCGCAAAATATTCTGCGGCATCTGATTTTATTTCAAAGATGCCGGAAGGATATGATACAGTGGTCGGAGAGCGCGGCGTAGGACTTTCCGGCGGGCAGAAACAGCGAATTTCCCTGGCAAGAGCACTGGCGGTGCGGCCTTCGATTCTGATTCTGGACGATACGACCTCTGCGGTAGATATGGAAACGGAAAAACAGATTCAGGAAGCACTGCGGCATCTGGATTTTCCGTGCACGAAAGTAATTATTGCACAGCGGATTTCCACTACGATGATGGCGGATAAGATTTTGGTCATGCAGCATGGACGGATTACGGAGATGGGAAGTCATGACGAACTGATGGCAAAAAAGGGATATTATTATGAACTGGTACAGCTGCAGACCGGCGAAGATCTGGTATAGGGGGTGAGAAAATGGCAAAAAATACATATAAGCAGGATGAAATCTTAGAAGAACCGTTTGACATCCGGCATTTGCTCCGGGCGTCATCCTATATTAAAAAATACCGCAAGGGCATGATGATCGCGATCGTACTCAGCGGAATCGGAGGAGCGTTTGGATACGTGGCACCGATGATTATTCAGCGGGCACTTGATATTGCAATTCCGGATAAAAATATGAGGCTGTTATTTTCTCTGGTGGCGGCGCTGATTGCCATCTATGTGGTCAGCGTGATCTTTACCACGATCCGCAGCCGGATTATGGTGGATGTCAGTCAGGATATTATTTATGATATCCGTAAAGATCTGTTTGAACATCTACAGGAACTTCCGTTTCAGTATTACGATGACAGACCGCATGGAAAGATTCTGATCCGGGTGGTCAATTATGTCAATTCCGTATCGGATATGCTGTCAAACGGACTGATCAATATTGTATTGGAAGCATTCAATCTGCTGTTTATCATTATTTTTATGTTTATGGTAGATGTACAGATGGCACTGGTTGTATTGTGTGGAGTTCCCGTGCTTGCTGTCTTTATGTTCTGGATCAAAAATAAGCAGAGAAAGGCATGGCAGGCCGTATCCAACAAGAACTCAAACTTAAATGCGTATCTGCAGGAAAATATTGTGGGTGCGCGGATTACCCAGATTTTTGCACGTGAGGATGAAAATGCAAAAATCTTCAACGGACTTTCCAAAGAATGCAGACGGACCTGGAATACCGCTGTGCGTTATTCGAACCTTGTATGGCCGGGTATTGATACCATTTCTGTGTTTGTCCGTGCTGCCATCTTTTTGTTCGGCCTTGTCATTTTCGGGCAGGGAAATAAGTCGCTGGGAACGATCGTGGCAATTTCCAGTTATGCTTCGTATTTCTGGCAGCCGATCATGAACCTTGGAAATATATTCAATAATTTTATCAATAATATTGCGTATCTGGAGCGAATTTTTGAGACCATCGATGAGCCGGTTACGGTAAAAGATGCAGAGCATGCAATCGAGATGCCAAAGATCCGGGGAAAAGTCACATTTGATCATGTGACCTTTGCCTATGATGAGACAAAAACGGTATTAAAAGACGTATCCTTTACGGTAAATCCTGGGGAGAGTGTTGCACTTGTAGGACCGACCGGAGCCGGAAAGAGCACCATCGTCAATCTGATTTCGCGGTTTTATAATGTAAACGGTGGAAAGGTACTGATTGATGATCAGGATATCGCAGACGTAACCATTCATTCCCTCCGCGCACAGATGGGCATTATGATGCAGGACAGTTTTATTTTTTCCGGAACAATTGCAGACAATATCCGGTACGGAAAATTAGATGCCACACAGGAGGAAATCGAAAAAGCGGGAAAAATTGTCTGTGCGGATGCCTTTATCCGGGAAATGCAGGATGGATATGAGACACAGGTGCGGGAGCGTGGTTCCATGCTTTCCCAGGGACAGAAACAGCTGATTTCTTTTGCAAGAACACTGCTTTCGGATCCGGCAATTTTAATCCTTGACGAGGCAACTTCGAGCATTGACGTGCAGACAGAAAAAGCATTGCAGACCGGATTAAACCGGATGCTTGAAGGCAGAACTTCCTTTATCATTGCACACCGGCTGTCCACGATCCGGGGATGCGATAAGATTATGTATATTGACGATGGCGGAATCGCAGAGGCAGGAACGCATGAGGAACTGATGAAAAAGAAAGGCAGATATTATAAACTGTATACGGCACAAAAATCTTTTCACTAAAATAAACGAAAAGAGTCAAAAGTACTAGGAATTATCCCCCTTTTATGTTACCATAATAAGTGTAATTTATTATGAACAGAAGGGGGATACTTATATGGCAAAAGAACTAGTTGCGATGTTGCTTGCCGGAGGCCAGGGGTCCAGATTATATGCACTGACACAGAAGCTTGCAAAGCCTGCAGTTCCGTTTGGGGGAAAGTACCGTATCATCGATTTTCCACTGTCGAACTGCGTAAATTCAGGAATTGATACGGTGGGTATTCTGACCCAGTATCAGCCGTTTGTATTAAACGAGTATATTGGAAATGGCCAGCCATGGGATTTGGATCGTCTTTACGGAGGTGTGCATGTACTTCCACCGTACCAGAAAGCATCGGGGTCTGACTGGTACAAGGGTACGGCAAATGCCATTTATCAGAATATTGCTTTTATTGAGCGCTATGATCCGCAGTATGTGATTATTCTCTCTGGAGACCAGATCTGCAAACAGGATTATAGCGATTTCCTTGAATTCCACAAGCAGAAAGGGGCAGAATTTTCTGTCGCAGTCATGGAAGTGCCGTGGGAGGATGCTTCCCGTTTCGGTCTGATGGTAGCAGACGAGGATGACAAGATTACCGAGTTCCAGGAGAAGCCAAAGGAGCCGAAGTCCAATCTTGCATCCATGGGAATTTACATATTTAACTGGGATATTTTAAAGAAATATCTGATCGAGGATGAGGCTGACCCGACTTCCGAGAATGATTTCGGAAACAATATCATTCCAAATCTTCTGCGTGACGGAAGAAAGATGTATGCCTATCATTTCAATGGATACTGGAAGGATGTAGGAACGATTCCGTCGCTGTGGGAAGCAAACATGGAAGTGCTCGATCCGGAGCACAGTGGAATTGACCTGTTTGATGAGAACTGGAAAATCTATAGCAGAAACAGTGGTATGACCGGTCACCGGATCGGAGAGAATGCCGTGCTGGATAACTGTCTGATTACCGATGGATGTAACATCAAGGGTACTGTCAGACATTCCATCCTGTTTTCGGGTGTCACGGTGGAAGAAGGTGCTGTTGTAGAAGATGCCGTTGTCATGGGACACTCCACGATCAAGGCAGGAGCAGTTGTCAGACACTGTATCATTGCAGAAAACGCGACCATCGAAGAAGATGCCGTTGTGGGAGCCAAGCCGGAAGGAGAAGGAATCGGAGAGGTTGCCACAATTGCAGCAGATGTGACGATCGGAAAAGGAGCCAAAATTGGTCCGAGCGCTATGATTTATGAAGATGTGAAGGAGGGTGAGGAGCAATGTTAAATTCAAAGACAGAGGCATTGGGAATTATTTTCCCGAACAGCTATGATGCAATGGTGCCGGATCTGGTTTCGGAGCGCCTCATGGCATCCATTCCATTTGCCAGCAGATACCGCATGTGCGATTTTATTCTTTCCAGCATGGTACACAGCGGAATTGACAATATTTCTATTATCGTAAGAAAAAATTACCATTCTCTGCTGGATCATCTCGGCGCCGGCCGTGAGTGGGATCTGGTCCGCAAAAATGGAGGATTGAATATCGTTCCTCCGTTTGCACAGAAACAGGTCAAGGTATTCGAGGGACGCATCGAGGCACTCGAGAGTCTGCGCGGATATCTGTTAAAGCAGCCACAGAAGTATGTCATTATGACCGATGCCAATATTGCCATCAATTTTGATTTCAATGAACTTTTGGATGCGCATATCAAGAGCGGTGCAGATGTGACCATGATGTACCGCAAGCAGGAAATCCCGAAGGCATTTATCCGTCAGAGCAGGGACCGCATGGATTTATATTATGCACTCGGTATGAACGGAGACCGCGTCAGCAAGATTTACATCAACCCGACCGAAGAGGGGGAGATGAATTTCAGTATGAACATTTATGTGGTAGAACGCGAGTTCCTGATTCAGATGATTGATGATGCGTATGTACATGGACATACATATTTTGTACGTGACCTT
>DLQV01000047.1:0-445 GCA_002474415.1 Lachnospiraceae bacterium UBA7598 | reverse complement strand
CCAAAGCAAAGAATGTTATGGTTGCCGATGGCTGTGTGATCGAGGGAGAAGTCGAAAACAGCGTCCTGTTCCGAGGCGTTCATGTCGGAAAAGGTGCAAAAGTAAAGAACTGTGTACTGATGCAGGATACCGTCGTAGAAGACAATGCAAGTGTGGAATACGTGATTACCGACAAGAATGTACGTGTCACAGAGGGCAAGTCACTGACCGGAAATGAATCATATCAGGTATATGTTGCCAAGGGGCAGGTCGTATAATTTTATGCTTTCCAAATAATACAGAGTCTGTTATAATAAGCAAAGATAAAATACTGAGGAGGCAATTGTATTATGGCTGATAGCAGAAAAACAGTTCAGATAAAATCAGATCCTGTAGGAGAAGTTCGTATTGCAGATGAAGTTGTGGCAATTATTGCAGGACTTGCAGCGACAGAAGTAGAAGGTGT
>DLQV01000021.1:11298-11815 GCA_002474415.1 Lachnospiraceae bacterium UBA7598 | reverse complement strand
GAGATCGCCAAAGGATTTCATCTGGAATGGGCAACGGCACAGGAGATTATCGATGGGAATGAACCGTTTTGTGCGACACAGCCGTGGAGTTTCCGAGACCGGGAATTTGTTAAAATGCTCGTTGAGAAAAAAATTCTCACCACATAGTTTTTACAAACAATTTACATAGGGAAGAAGTCTGTATTTACACACCCCTGTTATTCTGTAGAAAAGTGGAGAATAAGATAGAGATAACAGAAAGCAGGGAAGGTAAGTTATGGATGAATTAGAAAAACTTCGCAAGCACTGGGAAGATGATGATTTTCAGAGAAAACATGCACTGGCAAGAGAAATTGTGGTAAACCGGCTGCGGGAACTGAACCGGGAATATGAGGAAAAAACAGGACAGGGATTTGTACGTTTTATCGAAACACGGATGAAGACTCCGGAGAGTATTGCAGAGAAGTTGCAGCGCAAAGATTATGATGTGGATTTTGATACTGCAGTTACGGCACTCAACGATATTTCCGGGGTCCGC
>DLQV01000021.1:10628-11248 GCA_002474415.1 Lachnospiraceae bacterium UBA7598 | reverse complement strand
TACAGTGTCAAGGAAATTTACTGGATTGCAAGGCAGATCGGAAAAACAGATACCTATACCGTAGTAAAGGCAAAAGATTACATTCGCAAGCCAAAGAAAAACGGGTATGAGAGTTACCATATCGTTCTGGATATTCCGATGTCTTACAAAGGAAAGACCACTGTGGTTCGTGTGGAACTGCAGCTGCGGACGATGATCATGGATGCGTGGGCAGGAATGGATAACCGGGTTTCTTACAAAAAAGGAGTTCCGCCGGAAATGGAGCGACGCATTGAAAAATATGCAAAGATTGGAAGAAGACTTGATAAACTGATCCAGAAAACGCTTGATGATTCAAAAACCGTATAAAGGTATGGAATCTCCTGAAAATATGTGCTAAAATGCTTTTGTATTATAAAATATGGGATTTTCCCACAGAATATGGACAGCCATGTGGTTAGGAGATATACACATATGATCGACAAAAAGAAGTTAAGAGATGTCATGAAAAATCAGGATCTGAAGCAGGAAACACCTACAGATCCAAGTATGACACTTGAAGTAAAAAATGAAGATGTAGAGGCACAGATTGACCTTTATCTGAAAGAAAAAAACGGTGAGAATTTAAATGCCCTGATCGA
>DLQV01000021.1:0-10583 GCA_002474415.1 Lachnospiraceae bacterium UBA7598 | reverse complement strand
TGCCCTGATCGAGCTGATACGGACCAGACGTGTGCTTGTTCCGGCAAATTTAAATGACGAGAAGAAACCGGTTCCCTGCCTGATCAACAGTCCGAAAAACGGAATGTTTCTTCCAATCTATACAAGCAAAAAGGAGATTCCGGAATCTCCAAAAAGCGAAGCGATTGTAAATATGCCGTTTCTTGCGACAAACAATATGGTCTCCCAACAGGACGAAAATGTAGCCGGAATTGTGATCAATCCATTTACACAGAATCTGATTTTTAAACGCGCGCTGGTGGAAAAAATCGAGGAAGTGGAAAAGAAGCGTAAAGAGGGAGCACAGCCAAAGAAGATGCAGCTTACACAGGAACAGTATCTTTTGTTTGAGCGTAAGCAGTTTGAATTTGGTTTTATGCCAAAGCGCTTTTTTGAGCAGGGCAAACAGATGATGGATGACCTCTGTGAGAAAAAAGAAGAATATATTGATCAGTTTTTTGAGGAATGTTATCAGCAGAAACGTATGTATCCGTATCTGCCGGAAGATTTTTCTGTTATGGTTATGGATATGTCGGATACATTGCTGATTGTTCGTGTGGATCTGCCGGTACGTGATATGGGAGTTCCATCCTGCTTTCGTGTATATTTTGCATGGAACGATGAAACGCAGGAGGGCAGATATTTTACGATTGAGCGGACACAGGATCCGGGAAAGCATTTACTCGGCGAATTTAAGAAAGACTGGAAGCATGTCGATTATGGAGAAGCTCCGGCAGAGGGAGCAGAGTTGCAGCGTGTGCTGGATATTATCCGGCAGCCGGGTGAAAACTAAAGTAGATATGCAGGAACAGACGCACAGGAAACGCTTGACAGAAGCGTGGCCAGGCGTCTGTTTTGGACGTTAAGGAACAAAGAAAACGGAGGAAAAAACATGTGGAACAGAACGACCTTGCAGGTTGATTTGTTGGTATGGGGATGTGTTTTTTGCCTGATTGCGACATTGTCCATGGTGTTGAGCAATCAATTTGATAAAGAAAAACGACAGAGTCTGATGTGGATGCAGTTTTTCACAGCAATTCTTCTGGCGAGTGATGCACTGGCATATATCTTTCGGGGAAATCCGGGAGAAGATGGATATATTATGGTAAGGGTCAGCAATTTTCTGGTATTTTTGGTTACAGATATTGTTCTTTTGTTTTTCCATGCCTATGTGTGCTGCCATGTGTATACGAAGAAACAGAGAGGAAAGATTCACAGGGTAAAAGCTGGTTACCTGCTTAGCGTTGTAGGAATGGCACTGGTGATCATTTCACAATTTACCGGGTTATATTATTCTTTTGATGCGAACAATTTTTATCATCGAAATCATGGGTATTTTATTTCCATGGTAATTCCGGTCATCGTCATGATGCTGGATTTTTCCATTCTGTTTCAGTACCGGAAGAAGTTGAGCCGCAGGATTTATATTTCCATGCTCTCCTACATTTTTTTGCCTCTTCTTGCAGCGCTATTACAGTTTAAGGCATATGGACTGTCACTGATCAACAGTTCCATCGGAATTTCCATGATCATTATGTTCCTGGCAGCAACGTCAGAACAGAATCAGGAAATGAATGAACTTGCAAAGAAAAATTCGGAAGTGGAAGCAAAACTTGAGATTGCGACAACATTGGACCGCTGTGTCAGCGAACTGTCTTCGGATACGGATATACAGGTGGCAATTCATAATCTGCTGCACACGATCAACGATTATTTTAAAGCAGACCGTGCCTATATTTTTGAAATTGATTTTGAACGGAGCGTGATTGTCAATACGCACGAATATGTGAAAAATGGTGTGACGGAAGAAATAGATAATCTGCAGGAAGTGCCATTACAGGCAATTGATCTGTGGCTGCAGAATTTTCAGAAAAATGAAGTGTACTACATTGCAAGTCTCGATCAGGAGAAGGGACACAGTACATACGAAATTTTGAAGGAACAGGATATCGAAAGCCTGTTGGCGGTACCGCTGCGAAAAGAAGGAAAAATGATAGGTTTTCTTGGGGTGGATAATCCGCAGAAACACTATGATGATCCGACCCTGCTTTCTTCCATGCAGTATTTTATAATCAACAGTTTATCCATGAAAAAGCAGCAGGAATGGCTGGAATATCTGAGTTATCGTGATATGCTGACGGAGCTTTATAACCGAAACAAATATATCGGGATTGTAGAGTCTTATGAGAATAAGACGATTGCATCCGTCGGAGCAGCATATATTGATCTGAATAATCTGAAAACATACAATGATCAGCAGGGACATGAAGCTGGAGACCGATATATTCGTCGGGCAGCATCCGTACTTGGAAAGATTTTCCCGAAAAATTCATATCGTGTAGGTGGAGATGAGTTTGTTGTTCTGCTGTTTCCAGTGGAAAAAGAGATTTTTTATCAGAAGATCGAGCAGCTTCAGAAAGATATGCAGGAAAAACAGGTCAGTATTTCTCTTGGAGCATTGTGGGAGGAAAAGACAAACGATCTGGAATCATTGCTGAAAAAAGCAGATAAACTGATGTATCAGGAAAAAGAAAGATATCATCAGCAGAGAAGATAAAAAAGTGTGTCAGGAAATAAACCTGGCACACTTTTCTTTTAAGATCTGGCAAGAATATCTGCAAAAGTGGCGCGGACAACACGTGCCAGATCCTGAGGGGCAAGCCGGATACTGGTTCCGATACGGCCACCGCTTACATAGATTTCGGAATATTGCTCGGCAGAGGCATCGATAACAGTTGGAAATGCTTTTTTCATGCCAAGAGGACTGCAGCCTCCACGGACATAACCAGTGATTGCAGTTAAATCTTTGACATGGATCATTTCTACGGATTTTTCGGAAACTGCACGGGCAGCAGCTTTCAGGTCAACCTCTTCGGCAATTGGAATTACAAAGACATAGTATTTTTTGCTTTTGCCCTGCATGACAAGCGTCTTGTAGGTCTGGGCAATTGGGGTGCCGGTAGCTTCTGCGGAATGAATTCCGTCTATAAATTCATCACATTCGTATGTCAGTAGTTCATAGGGAACTTTATTTCGTTCCAGAATACGCACGGCATTTGTTTTAACTTCTTTTCCCATGATATTCACCTCCGCGCACAGTATATCATTTTCGGGGGAAAAGTTGAACAATAAAAAAGGAAATGTTATAATGTTGCAAAAGATATTTCAAAAGGGGGCGTTATCAATGCGAGAGTTTTTAAAACGGGTAAAGGCAGATTATCTGCTTTCTTCTATTTTATGTATTGCGCTTGGAATCATTTTTGTTGTGTGGAAGGGCGGAGTCATTGACGTGATCGGAACAATTCTTTCGGTTGCGATGATTATCGTCGGAATTATTTATCTTGGAAGCTTTATTTTGAGTCTTGCAACATTTGGGGCATCAACCATTGTTGGAATTTTAGTTCTGGCTGTTGGTATCTGGTTTTTGATCCAGCCGTCGTTGATTGTCAGTCTGGTTCCTGTTATATTGGGCGTGGGGCTCATATTTCACGGAATCCGTGCAGTGACAGAAGCAGTGAATGCCAAAAAATACGGGTATGAGAAGTGGGGGATAGATCTTATATTCGCGATTGTCTGTCTGATCTGTGGTCTGGTCTGTGTGTTCTGTCCGCTTACCGTATTGAAACAGTTTATTATGCTGGTCGGAATCGTGTTGATCATCAATGGAGCGTTGAATTTGTGGATTGCTGTTACAGCAACGCATGCGGCGAGGGATTACAGACAACGTACAGAAACGGTTGACACGGAATTTGTAGAAGATGAAGGTGATCATGATGAGACAGATGGAATTTAAAATGGAACGTCCGGGACTGACCAAAGTAGGGGACCATCTGAAGGTGACAGAGGGAAAACTGCCCACTTCTTATTATTATACCATTGAGCATGCAATAGCCATGTCAGGAAATTATGCAGTAGGTGAACGGTTAAAAAGCCGGGAAGGTGATGTGGTTGATGTGAAAGAAACAGAAAAAGGCTATTTCGTAACCATGGAATTTGACGAATAAGGATAACATACAGGATGGCAATACAGGGCAAAACCGATATTGACCAGCTGCTTGCAAAGAGCTTGAAAGAGATTGCTGTCAGGCGGCCGGTAGAAAAGATTACAATTAAAGAAATTACCGATAAAGCAGGGGTGATCCGGCCAACATTTTATAATCATTTTCAGGATAAATTCGAACTGATTGAATGGATCATCCGGACAGAACTGTTAGAGCCGGTAGAGCCGCTGATCGGAAATGGCATGATTATAGAGGCGATGGTTCTGCTGTTTACCAATATTGAAAAAGACAAGATATTCTATTCACAGCTTGTAAAGATGGAGGGACCGGTCAAATTTCACGATATTGCAAAAAAATGTGTAAGAGAAGTACTTTTACAACTGATTCGAAGGGAGAGCACTGGAGTGACATCAAAGCACAAATGGCTGACTCCGGAGGTAGTGTCTTCCTATTATGCGCAGTCCATGTGTTTTGCAACGGAGGAATGGATCAGCATGGGCATGACGATTTCACCACGAGAGATGGCAGAGGCGTATCAGTACATGCTGACCAGATCACTGACCGACATTATTAAAGAATTATAAAAAGAACAGGTGATGACATTTTCCTGGATTTGTATATGTAATTATACAAATCAGTAAAAATGTATAATCATGCAGTACATGACGAAAAGATTGAATATTTTCATATTCAATCTTTTTTTTTATGATAGGCTGAGAGAAAAATAGAGGATGGTGAAAAAAATGATTAAATTTGGAAAAGGAGTCGTTAAATGTCGGTTTCTGATCTTGATCCTGGCCTTTTTACTGCTGATTCCATCCGCAATCGGCTATATGAAAACCAGAATCAATTATGACATTTTGTCCTATCTGCCGGGACAGATTGAAACGATGAAAGGGCAGGATATCCTTTTGGATGAATTTGGAACAGGTGCGTTCTCTTTTGTAGTTGTTGAGGGAATGCAGGACAAAGATCTGCAGAAAATTGTGGATAAGATTGAGGATGTACCTCATGTAAAAAATGTCATCTGGTACGGTTCTATTATGGATTTCAGTATTCCAAGAGAAGCACTTCCGGATGATATCTACAACTTCTTTAACAACAAAGATGCAGACAGCCAGTTGATGGCAGTGTTATTTGATGAATCAATGTCATCGGATGGTACCATGGATGCAATCCAGACCATCAATGATCTGGTTGGAAAACAGTGTTTTGTCAGTGGCATGGCATCGGTAAACAACGATATTAGAAAACTGGCAGAGAATGAGAGTGTGATCTATGTACTGATCGCCGTTGTACTTTCTCTGATTGTGTTATCACTTACGATGGATTCCGTGGTTGTTCCGTTCCTGTTTTTGATCAGTATCGGTATGGCAATTATATACAATCTTGGTTCGAATGTCTTTTTCGGGGAGATTTCTTATATTACCAAAGCACTGGCGGCGGTACTGCAGCTTGGTGTTACGATGGATTATTCCATTTTCCTGTGGCACAGTTACCAGGAACAGAAAGAACGGTTTGACGGAGACAAAAATCGTGCCATGGCACATGCCATTTCCAATACAATTACTTCCGTGGTCAGCAGTTCCATTACAACGGTTGCAGGATTTATAGCACTGTGCTTTATGAGTTTTACCCTTGGAAAAGACCTTGGTATCGTTATGGCAAAGGGTGTTGTCTTTGGTGTTATCGGATGTGTAACCATTCTTCCGTCCCTGATCCTTGTCTGCGATAAGGCAATTGAAAAGACCAGACATAAAGTAATTCTTCCGGATCTGGGAAAAATTGCAGGATTTATTACAAAACATCATGTAGTGTTTGTTATTGCGTTTCTGGTTGTGCTGATTCCGGCAATCTACGGATATACACATACCGATGTATATTATGACCTGACAGGTACTTTGCCGGAGACCTTCAGCAGTAAAGTCGGAAATGATAAGTTGTCTGAACAGTATCATATGGGTGCAACCCACATGGTTCTGGCAAAGAGCAGTCTGTCTGAAAAAGACAGTATGAATATGATCGATGAGATCAAAAAAGTAGATGGTGTAAAACTTGCGGTTTCGATGGATTCCCTGACCGGACCGATGGTTCCGCAGGACGTCATTCCGGACGATGTAAAGGAAATCTTCAAGAGTGGAGATTACCAGATGATGATTATTGTTTCGGAGTATGCATCCGCAACCGATGAGGTAAATAAACAGTGTGATGAGATCAATGCGATTATTAAAAAGTACGATAATACAGCAATGCTGATCGGAGAGGCTCCATGTACCAAGGACCTGATCGAGATTACGGATGTGGATTTCAAGAATGTAAGTATTATTTCTATTGCAGCTATTTTTATCATTATTTTACTGACATTTAAGTCCATTTCACTTCCAATCATTCTGGTATGTGTTATTGAGTTTGCGATTTTTATCAATATGGGTATTCCGGCATACACCGGAACGGTATTGCCGTTTATCGCATCCATTGTAATCGGAACCATTCAGTTGGGAGCTACGGTTGATTATGCGATCCTTATGACAAACAAGTACAAGAAGAACCGTTTCCGCGGTATGGATAAGAAAGAAGCAATCACCGATGCATTGAGCAAGTCCATTCAGTCAATCATTGTCAGTGCGCTCAGTTTCTTTGCAGCAACTTTTGGCGTAGGATTATATTCCAATATCGATATGATTGGTTCATTGTGTATGCTGATGGCACGTGGTGCGATCATCAGTATGATTGTCGTAATCTTTATTCTGCCAAGTATGTTTATGGTATTTGACCGTGTGATCTGTGCATCAAGTGCAGGATTTCGAAACAAAATCAAATAGGAGGATGGAATTATGAAATTACCAGAATTAAAAACCAGATTAAAAAATAAATATGCAGTTCGTATTGTGGCAGGTGTTTTGACGATTGCACTTCTTGGAAGCAGTATGACAGCAGTTGCTGTACAGGCGGATCAGAAGAAAGACGCTTCTGTACAGACCGAACAGAAGGAAGATACCTCCAGCAAAAAGGATGATATTGATGACCTTTTACATGTTTCCGTCAACGATAAAGAAATTGGAAAAGACGAAAATGTTTATCTGATTTCCGATGCGGCAGGAAGCGTGTACAACATGATTGTTACCGATCATCTGGTCAATAAGAATCAGTCCGCTACGCTGGAAGATCAGTCTGATCTGACAGACATCAAGAATGTGAAGGGGAACGAAAAATTTTCACAGGATGGAGACAAACTGACCTGGCAGGCGGATGGATCTGATATTTATTATCAGGGAAAGACAGACAAGGAGGCTCCGGTTTCTCTGAAAGTTACTTATTATCTGGACGGAAAAGAAATTGCACCAAAGGATCTGGCAGGACAGTCCGGAAAAGTTACCATTCACTATGATTATACAAATAATTCTTCTTATGAAGAAACGGTAAACGGAACAAAGCAGAACGTGAAGGTTCCATTTGCAGCAGTGACAGCACTTGTACTTGATGACAGCTTCAGCAATGTGGAAGTAAAGAATGGAAAAGTTTCCCAGAATGGGGACAGCAATGTAGTGATCGGTTATGCACTGCCGGGAATCAAGGAGAGTCTGAATGTGAAAGATTCTGATTTCATTGACGATCTGAAACTTCCGGAAGATTTTGAAGTGACTGCTGATGTAAAGAACTTTAAGCTGGATACAGCAATGACAATCGTGGCCGATGCAGGAAGCATGATTTCCATGAAAAGTGGGGATTCTTCCTCTCTCGATGATATGATCAATGATATGCTCGATGCAAGCAGCAAGTTAAAAGACGGATCCAAGGAATTATCCGATGGTCTGGATACGTTACAGAAAAATCTTGCAGATTATGCAAGCGGTATGAGTGAACTGAACTCAAAGAGTGGAGATCTTGGAAAAGGTGTGGAGACATTAAACACCAGTGCCGGATCCATCAGTGAGGGAATCAAGACACTTGATAAAGCTTTGAACACTAAGATGAGTGATACGGAAAAACAGGCAGCTTCAAAGACTGCTTCCGATGCTGTGGCAAAAGAATTTGCAAACGGAAAAACAAAAGAAGTTGCAAATCAGATCTATGCAGCACTTCGTTACACGAAGGGAAAAGATGGAAACACAACAGATGGGGCATTATTTACTTCTCTTTATGATGGAGCTTATAGTGCAAATGCAGCAGAAACCGTGTATAATGAAGTGGTAAGACAGGTATTATTGAAGGCAGCCGGACAGGCGGCAGACAGTAAACTTACTGCAGATCAGGCAGCTGCAGGAATCAAAACAGCGTGGGCAAAGGGAGCACAGGCAAACGATCAGACTTCTACGGTTATGTATGCGGTATCGGATGGCATGACAAGTGCACAGCTTGCGGAACTGCTTTATGCGAAGAGTGGTGCAAAGGACACACTTTTTAACAAGACACAGAGCACGATCAAGGCACAGCTTGCTGCAGGCAGAAACAATACGCAGGTGACAAGCGGCGTAGAGAGCAGCTTAAAGACGTTGTCGGAGCAGCTGGCGGGAGCATGTCAGAATGTGGCCGTACAGGCAGCAAGTGCAGCAGCCGTTACAGGTGCAGAAAGCGCAAAAGCTACGATTGCACAGCAGATTGAGGCCGTACAGGCAAATGGTTACAGCCTTGTTACCGGTTCCGCAGCACTCAGCAAGGGTACACAGTCTCTGGCAGATGCAGTTCCAACACTGACAAAGGGAATCAAGGCACTCAACGATGCAACGGTAAAGATTGTATCCGGTGTGGATAAACTGGATGATGGATCCCATACCTTAGCAGACGGCATGATAGAATTTGATGAGAAGGGTATCTCAAAGATTGCAAACAGTTATAATGGAGATATCAAACCACTGACGGATAAACTGCAGGCTATGCTTGATGCGGGTGAAAATTATCAGACATTTACACAGATCGCAGACGGTGTAAACGGAAGCGTTAAATTTATTTATAAACAGGATGCTATCAAGGCAGACAGCGAAAATAACAAATAGTTTTGATGGGCGGAGGAGAAGAGATGAGCTGGATCGAAAACCTGCTGATTATAGCAGGAGTATCTCTGGATATTTTTGCAGCGATGGAATGTCAGGGATCGCTGGTCGCAAAAGTGAATAAAAAAAATCTGACTGTAATCTGCGGAATCGTTGCATTTGCACAGCTGATTACGTTGTATCTGGGACATTTTTTGTCCTCCCTGTTCTGCCATTACCGGTCGGTGCCGGACGAAAAGCTGTTGGGACAGATTATATCCATGGTGATTTTTATGGTTCTTGGAATCCGTCTGATGGTAAAAGCAATCCGCAATGAACATGTGGAAGAACATCTGGAACATAATCTCGGAATCCGGAGATTTGTCCGTATGGCATGTATCAGTGGAATTTACACATTGCTTACGGGAATTGCTTTTGGGTTTCTGGAAACGAACGTTCTGATGATACTGATTATGATTGTCATATGTACCGTAGCATTTGTAATTGGAGGAATTTATACCGGATACCGTGTGGGATATGAGGCAAAAACCAAAGTATATATCGTTGGTGCACTTCTGCTCTGGGTGGCAGGACTGGATGTCTTGTTTGGAAGAATTTTATAGAAATTATATTATGGAAAACCAGCCGTATTTTGGCTGGTTTTCTTTTGATATATGTGTATAATAAACATGTATGAAAGCGTAAGGCAGGTGCATAAGATGGATTATACGGTTCTTGACCTGGAGATGACAGGATTGGCTCCAAAAAGAGATAAAGTGATAGAGATTGGAGCAGTCCGTGTGCGGAATGGTAAGATTGCAGATACTTATGGAACGCTTGTGCGTCCCGGAATGTCAATTCCCGAATCGGTAGTACAACTGACTGGAATTACAGATGAAATGGCCGCTTCCGGGCAGGAAGAAAACGCGGCGATGCAGGAACTTTTGGAGTTTATAGGGAAAGATACTCTTGTAGGACACAATCTGATCTTTGATTACAGTTTCCTGAAACAGTGGGCAGTCAATCAGAAGATTCCATTGGAAATGTCCGCATGTGACACTCTGCGGATTGCGCGGGCTCTTCTTCCAGGAGCGCAGTCGAAAAAACTGGAAAGTCTGTGTGAATATTTTCAGATTGAACGGGAACATGCACACCGGGCACTGGACGATGCAGTGGAAACATATAAAGTTTTTGAAAAACTAAAATCCATTGAAGGTGCATCCCCGGAATTGTTCATTCCGAAACCCCTGGTGTATAAAGCAAAGAGACAGACGCCGGCAACGGTCCATCAGAAGGAACGACTCAAAGAATTGCTGGAACAATATGGAATGAAAGACACCATCAGCTGGGAAACCCTTACACGAAGTGAGGCTTCCCGGCTGCAGGATAAGATTAGGGCTGGTAAGGCTTTAACTTTTCCAGAATGATCTTTTGTGGAAATGGGGCAAGCTGTCGGGCTGATTCTGCCAGCTGGGAGATCCCGGAGAGATTGCCATCAGACTGATAAATTTTTGCCAGCTGCGTATAAATACTGCTGTTGTCCACCTGGCAGGAGACTGCAAATTCGAGAAACTGTCTGGAACTGTCGATATAT
>DLQV01000249.1:13465-13996 GCA_002474415.1 Lachnospiraceae bacterium UBA7598 | reverse complement strand
ACAGGCATAATATCCGGATCATTTTCAATAAACCGAATTGAAAATGATTTACACATACCCGAATCCATACCATATTTAACAACTGCTGCTGATAGCAATCCATTTCCGGCTCCCGGCTCTGCTATTGAAAGATGCTCTGCTTTTACAATAGCCTTTTTGGCCATATAATTTACAATTGATAATGGGGTAAAAAATTGTCCCTTGCCTTTTCGTATGTTTTTACTATGTGTTTTTATATACTTTTCCGTATTCTTAACTATTTCATTTAACATAAACACATCCCTCGCTGTCTCCATTATTATAACAGTCTGTTTTACTGTTGTTAAGCGTAACCATTCAGATAGTTAACGTCAGATTTAAAAGGACATTATATATTTATTCTAATGTAAAAATGGGAATCTGGAATCAGAACTGTTTAATAAAAAAACCCCCAACGAATCACATTGTTCGTCAAGAGTTCTTTTGCAATTTCATTCATCTAAAAATGTTACTGAAATTATTTAGTGCGCGATCAGGGGTTCGAACCCTGGA
>DLQV01000249.1:10497-13426 GCA_002474415.1 Lachnospiraceae bacterium UBA7598 | reverse complement strand
TGATTAAGAGTCAGGTGCTCTGCCAGCTGAGCTAATCGCGCATTTCTAAGTTGTTTGTTTTGTGTCTTTCCTTAAGACAAGAGTTATTATATAATAGGAGTATTAAAAAAGCAAGCACTTTTTTTATTTTTTTTAAATTTTTTTAAAAGCATATTTGAAAGGAACAATTTAACATGAAAGTAGAAGAAAGATTACTAAAATATGTCAGCTACTGGACAACCTCCGACGAATCCTGCAGTGACATTCCAAGCAGTGAGCGTGAGTTTACGCTTGCTAAAGTTTTAAAACAGGAACTGGAAACTCTCGGTCTTACCAATATACTCCTCACCGATCACTGCTATGTATATGCCAAGCTCCCTGCCACACCGGGCATGGAAAACTGTAAATCCATCGGATTTATCGCCCATATGGATACCGCCCCGGATTTTTCCGGAAAAGATGTCAAGCCTCAGATCATTCCTGACTATGATGGCAAAGATGTCTTATTAAAAGGAAGTCAGGACGTCTTAAAGGTAAATGATTTTCCGTCCCTTGCCTCTTTAAAAGGAAGAACCCTGATCACCACAGACGGCACTACACTTCTGGGCGCTGATGACAAGGCAGGTGTTGCCGAAATCATGACAGCCGTGGAAGAACTGATTGCAGAAGGTACCCCACACGGGGANNGGAACTCTGGATCGGGTTTACACCGGACGAAGAAGTCGGTGCAGGTGCGGATCTGTTTGACCTTGATATCTTTCAGGCAGATTACGCTTACACGGTGGATGGTGATTACGAAGGCGAAGTGGCTTACGAAAATTTTAATGCCGCAAGTGCCGTCTTTCATATCAAAGGTGTAAACGTTCATCCGGGCGAAGCAAAAGACATTATGGTCAATGCGGCACTGGTAGGATGTGAAATTGTTTCCCGGCTTCCGGAAATGGAAACTCCGGCACACACCAGCGGCCGGGAAGGATTCTACCACCTGACCGATATGTCCGGAGATGTGGCTTCCGCCACCCTTTCCTTTATCATTCGTGACCATGATAAAACTACATTTGAGAAACGTCTGCAGAATCTGCGTGACATTGCACAATCCATGAACCAAACGTATGGACCGGAAACCGTCACACTCGACATCGAACATTCCTATGAGAATATGCTCTCCGTCATTGAGGATAAAATGGAAATCGTGGATCTGGCAAAACAGGCAATTGCCTCCGAAGGTCTGACACCGCTCTCCCGCCCAATCCGTGGCGGTACAGACGGCGCAAGGCTTTCCTTTATGGGATTACCGTGCCCGAATCTTGGCACCGGTGGCTATGGTTTTCACGGACCATATGAACACATTTCTGTGGAAGGTATGCAGACCGCTGTTCGTATCCTTAAACATATCGCCTCTCATCCAATCCAAAAATAAATCATTTCATAAAAATACCGTCCACAGTTTTTCTTCTGCGGACGGTATTTTTCTACCAATGAAATTCTCTAGTTCTTCTGCATATTTGCAGATTTTGCAAGTACGGGTTTCTGGAACATACGAAAGAGTCCGATCTGTTCCAACGCCTTTGTAATTGCGAAAAAAATCACCGAATCAATCGGCCACATAATCAGATTCTTCAGCGCACGCGCCGGAAGAAGCACCATAAAGGCCTGTCCATATAACACATTCAGACAAAGTGTTGTCAGAATCACGTTACAAATCAGCATGACTACAAATTTTGCTGCCAGCACACGCCAGATGGTGAGCTTTTTCTTATAAAAAAAGCATCCATACAATACGCCTGCCAGTACAACCACCAGTGTCAGCTGCGGACAAAATGGTCCGGTTGGCTTCATCATATACTTGATAATATCCAACGCGCCATGAAAAATTCCTCCAACCACCGGTCCAAACAGATAATCAATGATACCATTTGGAATACTAGAAAAACCAATCCGGATAAACTGTCCATATTCAATGGAGAAAAATCCTAGAATTACGGCGACTGCAGCAAGCATTGCCATGGTAGTGATGGTTCTTACCGCTTTTAATTCACGGAAAGAATCGGTGAACAAAGTAACGAATTTTTTCATAAAAAAATTACCTCCTTTGCAGACCTCACCGTACTACAACTGGAGATAATATTATCTTCGGATGCAGCGGGATGCGACTCATGTACCGCAAGATTCTCTTTTCGTCCGGGTGACAACTCCCTGTTCATCCGGCACTTAACGCACATGTGTCTACTCTGCTTTAAACTATTAAATTGCAACGACCTAAGTATAACACAATAAAACGGAAATGCAACTATATTTTTCCTTTCCCATAGCAAAACGCCATCTGCTGCACGCATACCGTACAACAAATGGCGTTACCCATTATTTTATCCTTTTGATTTACGTTCCCATACTTGCAAATAAAGCGGCGATCTCATCCGGGCTTAATGCTTTATTGGGATCTGCCGGTTCTTCCGGCTGAAGCGGTGCTTCTTTCACAGCTTCCGGCTCTTCAATCGGCTCCGGAATCGGATCCGGCTCCACAGGTTCTTCGACAGGTTCCTCAACTTTGTCCGCATTGTTATCGTTGCCCATATTGGCAAACAGCGCAGCAATTTCATCCGGGCTCATGGAACGGTTTGGATCTGACAGATCCGGCATTGGTGGAATTTCTTCCTCCGGTAAGTTCTCATCATCCGCTTCATCGACAATGGCTTCCTCCGGAATCGGGTCCGGCTCCACCAGTTCTTCTGCTTCCTCAATGGATTCTTCCGGGTCTGGCGGAATAATCTCATCCGCCTCCATGATCGGAGGTTCTTCCTCAGGTTCCATATTCTCCTCTTCCGGTATGTCCGGTGAAATCTCCGGTTCCGGCTCCATGCTTTCTTCCATTTCCGGTGAAATCTCCGGTTCCGGCTCCATACTTTCTTCTGGTTCCAGTGAAATCTCTGGTTCCGGTTGAACGCTTTCT
>DLQV01000249.1:8112-10443 GCA_002474415.1 Lachnospiraceae bacterium UBA7598 | reverse complement strand
GGTTGAACGCTTTCTTCCGGCTCTGGCGAGATCTCCGGCTCTACCTCTTTTTTCTCCACCGGCTTCTGCGACACCGGCTGAGGTTCCACTGGTGCAGCGACAGGTACAGAAACCTGCGGCTGGGAAACAACCACTTTCTGATTATTCATAATGGTCTG
Source organism: Lachnospiraceae bacterium UBA7598 (assembly GCA_002474415.1). GTDB lineage: Bacteria > Bacillota > Clostridia > Lachnospirales > Lachnospiraceae > Roseburia. The sequence continues at coordinate 10,285 of DLQV01000249.1, read as the reverse complement.
GTTCAGACGCAGCTCCATATCTTTCATCGCAACAATGATTTCCTGCAGCTTTGCGGCTATCTCTTTATCCTGTGAATGTTCCTGTTCTTTTCCGTCCTTCTGTATCGAAGAAATTTCATCCTTACAGGCAGAGAGGATTTCATCTTTATAGGCGCCTGCAACGGTTCCGAATCCATCCATTCCCTTCTGGAACGTATCAAAGCGGTCAATCAACTGCTCATAAGAATTCATCAACGCATCGGTATTCTCATGGGACCGTTTGATAATCACTTTTGCAATTCCTTTCTGTGCATTAATGATTTCTTCGGTTGGAATCTTAGAAGCCTCTTCCATATATGCAAGTTTGACCGCTATTTCCTCAAAATATTTTTTCAACATTATATAAGATGCTTTTTCTGATTTGAAAATGCTCTCATACTGTTCCTCTCTTCGGGCATATTTTATTTCATATACTGAAATCATACCTTTGATTGCAACATAAAGGCAAATCAGGTCTGCTACAGCCAAAACAGCCAGAACAATAAACATTTTCGGGAAATTGACCATGGCATACAGTTCTGCCATAAAAATCAGTGCAAACAAAAGTATCCCAAAAATAATCTGCATCCTTGCTTTCGAATCTTTATTCTTCATATGATACCGCTCCTTCCATGAGCCCGCTATTTTAACCACTATGCAAAATAAGCTCTAGTATGTTATATTTTACCATATTGTGTCGATTCTCACAAGGTTTCCTGTTTATTTCTGCCTTTTACAAAATGTCATTTACAATCTGTTCTGCCGTCAGATGATTCTCTTTTAATACCTCATTTACATCATACCGGTCAAGAAATTCTTTCTTCAATCCGTAATTATAGACTTTCACATCGCTGCTTCCATAAAATCTTGCAATTTTTTCTCCGAAGCCACCATCTAAAATACCATCTTCCAGTGTGACGACCGTGTCATGATCTGCTTTCAGGTTTTCCAGCAGTCTTTCATCCAGTCCGGTAATATAATACGGATTGATCACAGTTGCATGAATTCCCTTTTCCTCCAGCATTTTTGCAGTCTGCTGTGCCAGAGAATAAAATGTTCCGAGTCCGATCAGTGCGATTTTGCTTCCCTTTTCTGTTACCTCATAGGTGTTGAGCTGACTCCAGTCTTTTGCGACTTCTTTTCCATCTGAAATCATATCTCCGCCCGGAAGTTTAATCGCAACCGGCATTTCCTTCTGCTCTACACTCCAGTCAAGCATTGACAAATATTCTTCCTTTGTTGTCGGTGCCAGATAAACCAGTCCCGGAATATTAGAAAGCATCGGAATATCCTGCAATCCCAGATGGGTGACATCCGTCATTCCAAACACAGATCCTGTATACACAACAATAGTTGCCGGGTTTCCATTGATACACAGATCCTGTGAAATCTGGTCATACGTTCTCTGGATAAAGCTGGAATATACACCGTATACCGGTTTTCCGCCTCCCTTGGCAATTCCGGAAGCAAGTGCTACTGCTGTCTCCTCTGCAATTCCCACATCTACAAACTGCCGGCCGGCTTCTTTTCTTCTCTCCGCCGTAAATCCAAGAATTGTTGGCGTTCCGGATGTAATTGCAACAACTGTTGGATCTTTTTTCATCTTGTCAATCAGATACTCATACGTTACCGAAGAATAATCTTCCACTTCCGGAAAATGCGATTCTCCTGTTTCGATATCAAATGGAAGATGCCAGTGCCACTCTTCCTTATGTTCCTCTGCCGGTTTATAACCTTTTCCTTTTAATGTATTGATGTGGACAACGACCGGTTTCTTACTGTCTTTTACCAGTTTAAAAGCCTCAATCAGCGCTTTGATATCATTTCCATGATCCACGTAGACATAATCAAGCCCCATTGCCTTAAATAAATTGCACTCTGCCTGTCCATTTGTCTCGCGGAGTAATTTCAGATTCGAATACAACCCGCCATGGTTTTCCGCAATTGACATATCATTGTCATTTACCACAATAATCATGTTGCTCTCTAATTCTGCTGCAAAATCAATACCTTCCAGGGCTTCTCCACCACTTAAAGATCCATCTCCGATAATTGCAATCACATTTTCGCTTTCTCCCCGCAGGTCTCTTGCCTTTGCCAGACCACATGCCAGGCTGACGGAGGTTGATGTATGTCCAATCGTGAAATGATCATG
>DLQV01000249.1:1055-8099 GCA_002474415.1 Lachnospiraceae bacterium UBA7598 | reverse complement strand
ATGGTCATGTTCACTTTCTTCCGGACAGCTATATCCTGTCACGTCATCATAATGTTCTTCATATAAGTAAGCATCTTTTCTTCCGGTCAGCATCTTATGTGGGTATGTCTGATGAGAAACATCAAATACCATTTTGTCTTTTGGTGATTCAAAAACATAATGTAACGCAATAATTGCCTCTACCATACCAAAATTCGGACCAAAATGGCCACCGTGAATACTTGCTCTCTTTAACAATGCATGACGCATCTCTTCTGCGAGGACGGTCATTTCTTCTATATTTAATTTCTTCACATCTTCCGGTCCGTTAATCTTTTCGATATACATATAAATAAATTCTCCTTCCAATTTTATCTTTTATCTATCATAATATACCAATTAAAGTTAACTTTAAGTCAAGTGATTTTTATTTAATTCTCAATTTTTTACTTCTATATCTGATTCACCTGTTCTTCCGTTGTCCGGAATCATATACATATCGCTCTTTTCCAGATTATATATCTTCTTCCGACAATTTTTCAAATTCCGCTCTGGCATCGCAAAATGCTTCTAACAATTTTGGTGAAAAAGTTCCGCATTCTCCATTCACGATCATATGAAATGCTTCGTCTTTGGGATATGCAGCCTTATAACAACGCACATTAATCAAGGCGTCATACACATCTGCAATAGAAACCAGTTGGGCAGAAATTGGAATTTCATCTCCTTTTAATCCATCCGGATATCCCTTTCCGTCATATCGTTCATGATGATATCTCGCAATCTCGTAACATGCCTTCTTCATTTCCGGGTCCAGTTCCACTTTCATGGACTCTATGATTTCACCGCCCTGAACCGTATGTGTTTTCATTGTTTCAAATTCTTCTCTGGTCAGTTTTCCCGGCTTCAGAAGAATACTGTCCGGTATCGCAATTTTACCAAGGTCATGCAGAACACTTGCCGCCGCAATGGTTTTTATTTTTTCTTCGGTAAGACCGTATTCCGGATATTTTTTACAGAATACTTCGGCCAAAATACGGGTATATCCTTTCACACGCTGTACATGTTCCCCGCTCTCCAGATTCCTGTACTCAACAATCGTTCCCAGTACTTCAATAATATCCTGGTTTCTTTTTTCCAGCTTCGCTGCCTGTTCCTTTAATCTTTCATTCGCTTTTCGCAATACGGCTGTCTGCTCCGCAACTTTTTCCTCCAGCCGGTTCTTATAAACATACTGATTTACCATATTTTGAACACGCAATTTTACCAACGTTGTGTTAAATGGTTTTCCAATGAAGTCAGACACTCCATAGTCAAAACATTTCTTTTCATTCTGGCTGCTGTTTTCCCCGCTGATAACCAGAACCGGAATCTTCCCGATAATTTTCTGTTCCCCGAGATTTTTCAGCACTTCAAATCCATCCATAACCGGCATAACCAGATCCAACAAAATAGCATTAATATGATCTTTCTGTTCAGCAATCACTTCCAAGGCACTCTTTCCATTGTCCGCCTCTAAAATATCGAATTCGTCCTGCAACATTTCCCTGAGCAGTTCCCTGTTGAATTCCGCATCATCTACAATTAAAATTTTATGTTTCATATCTGCATTTCTCCCATAATGATGTTTCTTAAGTCCCCGGTATTATTTGTCCATCAAGGTGTTTCGAATGGCCTGCGTCAGTTCCAGATAATCCGCTTCCACTTTCTGGAACAATTCTTCACTTCCATCCATCTGCCCGTCTCTGAGTTTTTCTGTCAAATCAGCACTTGACTGATACAAAGGATTAAATCCAAGGTTTAAGCATATTCCCTTTATGGTATGCGCTGCGCGGAAAGCTTCCTGGGCATCCTTATTTTCCATTCCAGTCCTTAATTTTTCAAAATTCGGATCATCCAGAAAACGAATCACAAATTTCTGTACAACCGCATCGCTCCCCAATCTCTGAAAAACCCCTTCATAATCCATGTTCATCTGTTCGTAAAGTTCTTTTACTACGGACATTATAATTCCTCCCTTTATAAATATGTCTTTAATATATCATTTAATTTTGCTATATCCAACGGCTTTGCTATATGTTCATTCATACCCGTGTTCTTTGCCAGTTGCACGTCTTCCGCAAACGCATTTGCCGTCATTGCAACGATCGGCACTTTCCCCCGTTTTCCTGGCATCGCCCTGATGGCAGCCGTTGCTTCATACCCATTCATCACGGGCATTTGAATATCCATAAACACAAGATCGTACCTGTCTTCTTCTGAAAATTCTATTTTTTCCACTGCCTCTTTGCCATTTTCCGCAATTTCCACTTTTGCTCCGGTCATGCCAATAATCTCTGCAGCAATCTCGCTGTTTAATTCATTATCTTCTACCAATAGAATCCTGGCATTCGAATAGTCTACCTCCTTAATATCTTTTAAATAATCTTTCGGCAATTGCTCCATTTTTCCGTCTATCATTTCCTTTAAAGTCGTTGCCAGACGCGAGCGGAACAATGGCTTTGTAATAAAGGCATCTACTCCCGCCTCTCTTGCTTCCTTTTCTATCTGGCTGTAATCATAGGCTGTCAGGACAATGATGGTTACATCCCTCCCTACACGTTTACGGATCTGCCTGGTTGTCTCAATTCCATCCATCTCAGGCATCTTCCAGTCCATAATAATGGCAAAATAATCATCTTTTCGTTCATGTCTCTCAAACGTACGGGCAACTGCCTCTTCCCCGGATGTGACCCACTCTCCTACAATACCAATCTCTTCCAAAGTTGCGACCGTACTCTCACAGCTATACACATCATCATCCACTACAAGTACCGGCAGATTCATCAGTTCTTTCATCTCATCCGTGTCATTTTCCTGTAATCTCAGGAAAATAGTTACGGTAATTTTTGTTCCCTCATTTCGTGCACTCTTTACCCGGATATCACCATTCATCATATTTACAATATTTTTGGTAATTGCCATGCCAAGTCCTGTTCCCGGCACTTTGGACGTCCGCTTATCATCTGCACGCGTAAACGGCTGGAACATGATCTTCTGAAAGTCCTCATCCATGCCAATACCGTTATCCTCAATGCTGAATTCGTAACATCCCAATCCGGATTGTCCATTATTTTTTTCCTCAATGGAAAAAACAATGTTTCCACCATCCGGTGTGTATTTGATGGCATTATTCATAAGATTGGTGAAAATCTGCTGGATGCGCATGGTATCACCGTAAACGTCTTCGTGTTCTATATTTTTGACATGAACTTCAAACGTATGCCCATGCTCATCAATCCCAGACTTGACAAGTGTAACCAGATTTTCTACCAGTTCCGAAAGATTGAACTGTTCTTCTTCCAGAGAAATTTTTCCACTTTCTATGCGGGACATATCCAGTACTTCATTGATCAGGCCCAGCAAATGCCGGCTGGCTTTTGTTATCTTTCCCAGGCATTCAAGTACTTTGTCCTGATCCGTAACATTGGCTCCGGCAATTGCCGTAAGTCCTACGATCGCATTCATAGGCGTGCGGATGTCATGTGACATATTGGTAAGAAATTCTGTTTTCGCCTTGTTGGCACGTTCCGCAGCCTGATATGCATCATTCAGTGCTTTTCGGGACTCAATTTCTATTCGCTTTTCCTGTGTAATATCCATGGAAACCCACAATACTTTTGTCAGAACATCTTTCTCCCATTTCAGTGGAATAAATGTTGCGCTCCTATAACAATCTTCTTCTAACGAACAGTATTCAAATTTATAGATCTCCTTTTTATTTGCAAGGTTTTTTCTTAAATTTTCCGGCAAAAGCAAAACATCCATAGCCTCTAACGGCGGAAGTGTTTTAAATTTTGCAGTAGCCCGTCTTACCAAATCACTGTAATGTCCCTGTGGCGGATAATCGGTCCTGATGTTAATCATGGAATATTCATACGTATCTTCCACCAGATCACAGATTGCAAAATGATCCACAAGACGCGTAACACTCTGAATCAGATGCCCCATCGCCTCGTTATCTGCGGACATCTGTTTCTGTATCTCCGCTTCGCGCTTTGCATCTGTAATATCGCGGAGAAAAACCAATGCATATTGAGAATTTTCCATTTCTCCACGGAGTATCACATTTTGTACCCAGCGTTTTTCGCCGTTTAAGATCATACAGCACTCCAGGTTTAATTCTCCGTCAATTTCCTGCAAACGTTTTGCAATATAATCACGATTATAAAACTGCCTTACTTTTTTCTTATCTTCCTCGCAGACATAATGATCGATATATGCACCGATCAATGCATCCCACGTTGTGCTCTTTTCAAATACAGCCAATCCTGAAGCTTCCGCCTTCAGCGAATCAAAGCTATTATTTTCAAGATCTACATAATATTCACAAAGATTCATTTTGGTGAAAGCGCTGTGAAATGCTGCTGCCTGTTTCTGCATCTTGGCAATCTTTTTTTCCCGATCAATGTTTATAAAAAGGCCTGTGATCCGGCGTGCGGTTCCATCCATACGACGTATAATTTCTGCATTTGCCCGGAACCATTGATAGGTTCCGTCTACCATTTTCATCCGGTATTCCACATCGTATTTCCTGGTATTGGTTTTGTCCGCAATTGCATCGTAAAGCTGTTTCAGTGTCTTCTCCCGATCCGCCGGATGAAGCAAATCGGCCCATGAGGAAAATTTATTCGGGAAATCCAAAATATCGTGATATCCAAGCATTTTCCGAAATGCATGACTCCAATGTACTTCCATCAGGTTTCCGTCATGGTCATAATCGAAATACCAGAGTCCGGATTTCATGGCGCCATTGATCAGCGTGACATTCTCATGTTCCCAGTCTACCCTGACAGACATGATCCAGATCCGCGTTCCTGCCTGATCTACAGAATCTCCCTTGAACATTTTCACAGTGACCGGAATTCCATCCTTTGTGATCATTTCTCCTTCACCCATTCCTTGGATTTCCAAAAAACGATCATTTTCCAGAAAACTCCTGTTTTCCCCGTAAAATAAATTTTTCAGAGAACCAAGTGTGAATTTCTGAAATTCTTCCAGACAATATCCGAGATTATGCAAAAAGAATTCACTCACTGACAGGATCGTCAGCTTCTCATCATAATAACCGGTAATAATGCCAACCGCATTATTTTTTCCAGTTACTTCCTGAATCTTTTTGGCAGCATCCTCACTGATCATAAAAGAATCATTCATATAAAAAAATTCTTCCTGGGATTTTCTGTAAATCATAACTCTTTCTTATTCCTTTTTACGACACATTTTTATAACTAACATATATAACAAAAAGGGAAATAGTTCATCGTTTCGCTTGAACTATTTCCCTTTTATAAATTCCATCTATAGGATTGCTTTTAAGCGATGATGGTTCAATTGTTTTAACTACATTCTACCACCTAAAGCTGCTTTTGTCGAACTTTATTTTCCTGTTATTCCCTCTACGCAAGTTTCCAGGTCGCAGCCTTTTTTCTTGCATCCAGAAATTCTTTATATAAACCATCTTCTGAAGCCAGTTGTTCATGAGTTCCCTGCTGCACAATCTGTCCATGGTTTAACACCAGAATCTGATCCGCATGACGAACCGTTTTTAAACGATGAGCAATCATAATAATTGTTTTATCGTGCGTGAGTGCTTCAATTGCCGCCTGTAACAGATCTTCATTTTCCGGGTCAACGCTTGCCGTAGCTTCATCCAGAATGATAATTGGTGCATCCTTTAAAATGGCTCTGGCAATGGATATCCGCTGCTTTTCTCCTCCGGAAAGCGATCCCCCACCTTCTCCAAGTACCGTCTGATATCCATCCGGGAGTGCTTCTATAAAATCGTGACTGCATGCAGCTTTTGCCGCTTTCACCACCTCTTCATGTGTTGCATCCGGCTTTCCAAACTTAATGTTATTCTCAATTGTATCCTGAAACAGATAAACATTCTGGAATACCATAGAAATATTTCTCATCAAACTGTCCAGCTTATATGCTCTTACATCAGTTCCACCGATGGTAATCTTTCCACCATTCACATCCCAAAACCTAGCAATCAGACTGCACATCGTTGTCTTTCCGCCACCGGACGGTCCAACAATTGCAGTTGTCGTCTGCGACGGAATGGTAAAACTGACATGATCGAGAATTTTTCTCGTATCTGAATCCCCGGAATATGAGAAACTGACATTCTCGAACGTTACCTGTGCATTTTTTGCCGTAAGATCTTTTCCCTCAATATCCATAACCGGTGTTCTATCAATTTCATCCGCTTTATCCATGGATGCACCCAACATCTGCAGATTATCTGACATATTTCCGGCACTTTCCAGCTCCTGATAGATCATAAAAGAAACGATACACATCAGAATACACATAGCAAGAGATAATGTTCCATTTCCGTAAAATATCAGGGAGGCTGCCAGAATCAACACCTCGAAAAACCGGATAACCAGCTGCCGGACGGCCATCCACGGTGCAACCGATCTTGTCAGTTCCAGTGCCTGATCACAGCTGCTTCGTACATTCTTTAATCCGGTCTGATTATTGTCTTTCTCCAATCCATACGATTTTACCACGCTCATGCCCTGGATATATTCCAGAACCGCCTCCACCAGATTGGCCTGTGCCGTCTGCCGCTTGGGCCCCGTGGAAGAAGATGCTCTCGTAGATAACTCGGTAATCAGCAGGTATGTGATAATTCCTGCCAGAGCAATCAGTCCGATTCTCCACTCCACTGCCAGAATCCCCAGCGTCAACGCAAACGTATTTAAAAAACCGCCAATGATGATAACCAGACAGCGTGACGCATTATTTTCCACATCACTCAGTGTGGTCGTGACGACTGCGGTAATATTTCCGAGGCTGTTGTCGTTAAAATACCCCATCGGAATATAACGCAGCCGATCTCCGATATGAATTCGTTTCTCCGCAACCATAAAATATCCGGCTTCCGTTTCATCATTGGAAGAAAAATAAAAACAAATCATGCGGCCGACAACAGAAACAATCATAATGCCAAGAACCACCCACAGATTCACGGAGATCTCTTTCTTTAATACTGCCTGTGTCACATACAGCAGG
>DLQV01000249.1:704-987 GCA_002474415.1 Lachnospiraceae bacterium UBA7598 | reverse complement strand
ATAAACGCAACCACAATCGCCCTGGTCAGAACGTGTTTTTTTGTACCCGAAAATCGAAATATTTTCTTTATGATTCCAAACATGACGTTTCCTCCTTTACGACATCTCTGCTTCCCAGATACGACTGCCACATATCGGCATATAACGGGCAGTCTGCCAGCAATTGCTCCTGTCTGCCCTGCGCAACAATGCTTCCGCTCCGAACAACTACAATGTTATCTGCATTGGCAATCGTGCCCAGCCGGTGCGCAATCACAATTAATGTCTTCCCTTTGGTCAGTCT
>DLQV01000249.1:269-611 GCA_002474415.1 Lachnospiraceae bacterium UBA7598 | reverse complement strand
AATGCTTGCCGTAGCTTCATCAAGAATGACAATCGGCGCATTTTTCAACATTGCCCGCGCAATCGAAATTCTCTGCTTTTCTCCTCCGGACAAATGGCCGCCGCCACCACCGCAGATGGTGTCGTATCCCTGATCCAAAGCACGGATAAACGCATCACATCCGGCTGCTTTTGCTACCGCTTCGACTTCTTCATCCGTAGCATCCAATTTTCCCATCCGGATATTGTCCCGCACACTCCGGTCAAACAGATAATTGTCCTGGGAAACATAGGCAATCCTGCGATTTAACTGCTCCAGCGGAATGGTGCGGATATCGTTTCCTCCAATCATAAGATTTCCATC
>DLQV01000249.1:0-225 GCA_002474415.1 Lachnospiraceae bacterium UBA7598 | reverse complement strand
GTGACATCCCAGAATCCGGCAATCAGCTTCGCAATGGTAGACTTTCCGGAACCGGACGGTCCCACAAGCGCGGTAACTTTTCCGGATTCAATCTTTAAGTTAATATTTTTTAATACCGCATCTTTGTCTTCTCCATATGCAAAAGAAACATCCTTTAACACAATTTCATTTGATGCAAAAGAAACCGGATCATTCGGTCTTACCAGTTCCGGTGCATCCAGAATT
>DLQV01000241.1:4068-11116 GCA_002474415.1 Lachnospiraceae bacterium UBA7598 | reverse complement strand
AACGGGAAATCGTATTATAATAGCAACATTAAACGATATTTGCAAAGGAGGATTTATCCCATGGCTAAAGTAACCAAGGATACTATGATCGGAGAACTTCTTCAGATTGATGAGAACGTAGCACCTATGCTTTTAAACATTGGTATGCATTGTCTTGGCTGCCCATCATCCCAGATGGAAACTATCGCTGAGGCAGCTATGGTTCACGGAATCGACCCGGATGATCTGGTAAATGATATCAACGATTTCATCGAGCATGATGCAACCGCATAGATTTCACGTATCAAAAAGGAGTGCTGAAATTCAGCACTCCTTTTTGTGTTAAAATTTTTAAAGAGCTGCAAACACCTGCAGTGCCTGCGGTCCTGTAATTTTTTTCCCATGTTCTGCAAAATATGCGCCAACTGCAGGATTATAATTTTTCTGCTGTGCATATTCGCAGATTATATTGCAGACTTTATTAAACTCTTCCGGTGTGTGGTCATCTTTATGGATTACCAGATAAAACCGGTTTTTTCTCTCGTTTTTAAACAGGTCATTTCGTCCATTGTAATAATTTACAAGCACATGTGACAATCGCTCCACCTGATCGATCGTTGTAAATTCAAACATTTTTGTAAGATCGGCCGGAACCTGCGGTACTTCTTCCGCAGCCTCTTTCTGCTGTGCATTTTCGCTCTCCGTAGAAGCTTTTGCTTCCCGAATTTTCTGAAACAGTTCCAAAATGTCATCTGCGCCTTTGCGCTCTACATTTCCTGCTGCTCCCGTGTTGGAAAACAGTTCCTCGTCCCCGGCTTCCGTAAACTGTGAAAAACGGGTATCGAGTTCTTCCGGATATTCAACCTTTGTAATCAGTAAAACCAATGATTCGGAAGACAGCGGAATTGCCTCTACCATGAGCGGGTTATCACTCACATCAAATCCAAACTCGTAATTTGCCTGCTGTATCATATCATGGAAAAGTCCTTTTGCTTTCTCAGAACCGTATGCCAGTTCCCGCAGATTGATCTGGCGATCTGCAAGATCCTGTTTGGTCAACGTGCAACGAATCTGATTCTCATTTACTTTTTCAATTTTCATCTCTATCACATCCTTATCTGGAAATCGCTTTCCGTAAATGGTACACTTATTATAATCAAATGCTTTCATGTTGTAAAGTTTCCACAGATTAAAAAATTATAAAAAAAATACTTGCATTGCAAAATAAAGTGTGTTATAAGTTTATGCATGAGATGCGTCTCTGACCCAAAGGAGCGTATGAATAACAAAAATTTAATATTGTCTGACCGATACGAGCTGATTCGTCCCCTTGGCCAGGGAGAAAGCGGAAGTGTCTTTCTTGTCAGACAGCAATCTTTAGAGCAGTATCGTGCAATGAAGCGATTCCCCAAAAATACTTCGGCACAACCGCTCTTCGCAATATCCGAAGCACAGATTCTAAAGTCTGTTCAGCATCCCGGAATTCCCACAATTTATGATTTTGAAGAAGATGAATCTTTCTACTATCTTGTGGAAGAATATATTCAGGGTGACTCTTTAGAAGAATTTCTGCTTCATCAACAGTCAATTTCCCAGAATCAATTTTTATATTTTTGTGAGCAGCTTTGTGACATTTTTGCATATCTGCATACGTTACGTCCTTCTCCGATCCTTTATCAGGATCTTAAGCCGGAACATATTATAGTATGTGGAACACAACTCAAATTGATTGACTTCAGTGTCGCATCTTTTGCTGCCATTTCTGGAAAAGACTTCAACCATTTCGGAAACGTGGAGTTTTCTGCGCCAGAACTTACCTCAGGAAAACCGGTAACCCTGAAATCCGATATCTACAGTATTGGAAAAATCATGGAATATATGATGCCATATCTGGACGCAGCCACCAACCGATCCATTTATCCCAAAATTCAAAAAGCAATCTCAGCAGATCCCAACCTGCGCTATGAATCACCGCAGGCTCTGTCCTCTGCATTGAAAGAAGTAATTGAAACTACGGGAAGAACGCATCTCAGGCAGACAATTGCAGTTGTTGGAAGTCACAACGGCTGCGGTGCAACACACATAGCAATTGCACTGGTGACAACACTTAACTACCTTGGCATTTCTACAGTTTATCAGGAAAAAAACTGGTCCAATGATCTGCGCAAGGCAGTTGCCCAGCTGAAACATGTGTGGGAAAAAAATGGTTGTTTCTTTTATTGCAATTTTACAGGATTTCCAAAATATGACAGTGGCATCGAAATCCCAGAGCCTGTGGCACAAATCATTGTAAATGATTATGGATGTGATATTTCTTCCTCCTGCCTTGCAACGGCGGACCATATCATCTATGTCTGTGGAGGATCATTCTGGCATCGGGACGATGCAAAGTCCAAAGACTTCCTTTTACAAAATTTTGGTGACCGCCTGCATATCGTTGCGAATCTATGCGACCACAATTCTGCCATTTATTTTGCCAGAACATTTTCACAGCCTGTTTATTCCTATCCATTCAATACAGATATTTTTCGGGTAGACAAAGAAAAGCTGGATTTTGTTCACTGGCTGCAACAACCTGAGAAAGGACGGAATCGCCTATTTTTACGTTTCAAAAACCATTTATTCCGGCTCCTGCAACCATAGGAGTCTGCGGCACAACAGTAAATTCCGGTGTAACACACTTTAGTATTTCGCTTTGCAACTTTTTACACAGCAGATTTCTGGCCCGCACTGCATACCTGGAAGTCAATCCCAGTCGTGAGATTGGTACACTTTCTTCCGAAAAGGACCCAACCATCCCTTTTCGTCGCAAAGGCGTCAGCTACTATCCGGAGATCACGCTCCGGCAGCTGCAGGAACAGTTACATCTGCAACACAAGTACAAAGTTCTGGATTTTGGAGTTCTGACTCCATACACACTTCCGGAGTTTGTTCGCTGCGATTACTGTATTGTTCTGACAAATGTGAGTATATGGAAGGACCGGCAGCTCTTACAATTTATTGAGGAACTGAAAAAAACAAATTTAGGAAAGGATTATAAAACAAATGTCAGTTTCATGTGTATGGGAAACCTCAAAAAAGACCAAAAAAGAGTTGAAAAGTCCTATGGAATCCGGGTTATTTCCGTTCCCTTCCTCGAAAACCCGTTTCAAGTTTCCTCTCATGATTTTGGATTCTTTGAACAAATATGGAAAGGAAAACAGTTATCACATTGAATTTATCTTCTAACAATCAGCTGGTTATTGAATTCAGACCAGAAGTATATCAAACTCTGATCGTTACCCTTTAACGATCAAAATCTATTATAAAATAAAAAAAACAAATGGGCTATTATTATGGGTGTGAAACGAGTCTCAATGCAACTCTCTCACTCACAAAATTAAACTGAAAAACAACAAATGGGAGGACGGATTTACAGACACACTGTCCTCCCTGAAAAAATTCCAGACAACTTCTATTTCTTAATTTTATCTTATTCCATTTGAATCTGTATAGGCACAATGCTATAATCGGATTGAATATATTATTTGCCAACAGACAAAGGAAGGACGGCTCATGAAGAAAAAATCTTATTCCATTTTCGCTGTACTTGCACTGGCACTTGTCATTGTTGCAGCGATTGTAATCTTCGCCCTGATCCGTAAATACACACCGAGTAAGGAACACGAAGATTTAACCTCATATTACCACCTGACAAATTCCGATGAAGTTGCCATTGTTTTAAATAATGAAGTAACCTCTTCCAAAGCCAGAGTCATCGACGGACATATTTATGTTGATTATGATTTTGTCCATGACAATCTGAATTCACGTTTTTACTGGGACAACAACGAGAATATTCTTCTTTATGCAACATCACAAAACCTGATCTTAGCACAGGCAGATCAGACCAGTTATCTGGTTACAAAATCGTCTGTAGATTACGGTCGCAAAATCGTCACCATATCATCCGATACTGCATATATCGATCTGGATTTTGTAAAAGAATATTCTGATTTTAAATACAAACATGTAAAAGATCCTCACCGGATTATTATCACCAGCCAGTGGGGGAAATACCAGACAGCCACTGCCAAAAGAAACGCTTCCCTGCGTGTAAAGGGCGGCATCAAAAGCCCGATTCTGAAAGAAGTTTCTTCCAAAGATGAAGTCACGGTTATTGAACAGGGCGACAACTGGGACAAAGTAATGACAAAAGACGGTATTATCGGATACATGCAGAAACGCATGCTTTCCTCCGTCAAAGAAAAAACAAGAAAAAGCGATTTTACTCCAGATACCTTTGCACATATCAAAAAAGATTATAATATCTGTATGGCCTGGCATCAGGTCACAAACCAGTCCGCAAATAACGCAGTTTCCTCCGTACTTGCAAATACAAAAGGAATCAACGTACTCTCACCGACCTGGTTTTACCTGAATGACAACAATGGAAATATTGCCAACCTGGCAAGCCTGAATTATGTAAATTACTGTCATAACCAGGGCATTGAAGTCTGGGCGCTTGTCAGCAATCTGGAAAATAAAAATGTCGATACAACGGAAGTTCTTACCCACACTTCCAAGAGACAGAATCTTGTAAATCAGATTGTTTCCATGGCCATTCAATATAATCTGGATGGAATCAATGTTGATTTTGAAAATATGAATGGAGAAAAAGTCGGAGATGCATTTATCGAATTTATCCGCGAACTTTCCATTAAATGCAAAAATAACGGTGTAGTCCTTTCTGTAGACAATTACGTTCCTATGTCACATACTTCCTTTTATAACCGGGAAGAGCAGGCAAACTTTGCAGATTATGTTGTGATTATGGGATACGATGAACATTATGCCGGAAGTTCCGAAGCCGGATCTGTTGCATCCTTAAGCTGGGTAACCCAGGGTGTAACCGATACCTTAAAAGAAGTTCCTGCCGACCAGGTAATTCTTGGAATGCCGTTTTATACACGTGTATGGGAAATTCCATCCGACAGCAGTTCCGATAATACAACGGCTGATTCCAAAATTTTCTCAAAAATTTATGGCATGAAAGCAGCAAACGATCTGCTTGCCACCTACGGTGCAACTAAAACATGGCTCGATGACTGTGGACAGAACTATTCCGAATTTACGGACAATAACATTACCTATAAAGTCTGGCTGGAAGACTCCGCTTCCGCAGAATGTCGGTTAAAACTGGTAGAAGAAAAGAAACTTGCCGGTGCTTCCTTCTGGAAACTCGGATTTGAAACAAGTGATATATGGGATACGATTACCAAGTATATCCACTGATCTCCCCGCATATATTTGGAATAAATAATTCCATAAAGCGGGTTCTATGAAAAAGAAATTTGAAATTCTTATGGTTGCCTGTCTGTTTACAAGTGCTTTCTTTCTTGCACGTGCATCAGCAGCGCTGACGACCTCCAAACATGCCGCTTCCTCCAAACCCTGTATCGTTCTCGATGCCGGACACGGGGGAAGCGATCCTGGAAAAGTCGGTTGTAATGATGCTTTGGAAAAGGACATCAACCTGTCTATTGTCTCAAAACTCAAAACTCTTTTGGAAAACAAAGGATATAAGGTTGTTCTCACACGAAGTGACGATACTGTTCTTGCAGATGAAAACTCTCGCAGTGTAAAAGTAGAAGATCTGCGAAACCGTGTAAAACTGATCACAGATACCAATCCTGTTATGACGATCAGTATTCACCAAAACAGTTTTCCGGATGCCTCTATCTCCGGCCCACAGGTGTTTTACTTCGAACAGTCTGCGGAAAGTTCCGCAATTGCCTCTGTGATGCAGGATACTCTCAACAATAGCCTGAATCCACCAAAACCCAGAGTCTGTAAATCCAACAACGACTACTACATATTAAAAAAAACACCCACACCGATCATAATTGTCGAATGTGGGTTTCTGAGCAATGAAACGGAAGCAGATCTGCTGGTCACAGATGCCTATCAGGAAAAACTGGCACGAGCCGTTTACCTTGGTGCCATAACATATCTGGAAGGCGATAAAGATGTACCGGATACTACCACCTAGCACATTTGATTTCAAATTCTTTATCCTGTGCAAACTGCGCGCTGTTATAAAGAATCAATACATCGGTAGGTGAAAACATCTCCAGAAGTTGATTTCCACTTACATTCAGCTGACGCAAGTCCACGACCACAAGTTTTTCATAATCCTCTGCCAGGAAAGGAAGGATACTGTTCGCAAAAGAATCCTTGATCAACAGCAGCGTTTTTCCGTTCTTTATCCCTCCGGTAATCTCAAGTACCGCCTGATTTCCACCGGTAAAAACGCTGTACTGATCTGCTGTTTTCAGGAAAGAAAAATCGTATAGTGTATCTGTCTTTTTTTCTCCCATATTATAAACAACGTGCAGTGTATCCGCCGGCTCATAAATCTGAATTTTATCTGCCTGTCTGGCATAATTTATTTTTGCATAGGTTGTTCCATAGAAATCTTTACTGATGCACCGGAACTTTCTTTTTTCCTGTGCCCTCTGAAGATCTCCCCCGACAGACTTTGTGTATTGTTCATATCCATACCAAGCACCCAATGTTGTCCAGTGATGATCTGTCCGGTAATAGATTTCTTCCTCTTTATGCGCATCCAATTCCGGTTCCACAGAAATCAGGACATTCTCTTCTCCCAATTTCTGTTGTAGCGCATCATAAAACTTCTGTTCATTGTAATGTGGAGCAAACGCCGGGAGCTTTTCACGAAGCACCCACGACTTTGTCGGCACCATCATAACATGAACATCTGCATTCTGTTTTGCCTTTTCAACAAACTGCTCCAGTGCCTGCAGATTTTTGGAAATCTGCTGCGGATCAAACTCCTCTGTCGTATAATGTTCCAAAAGATAATTGTTCTTTCCGATGTAGACATTACGAATCTCTTTTTTGCCCATAAACAATTCCACGTCTGTCTGGAACAAAACCCAATGATCTCTTTCGGGAAACTGATCCCGCAGATAGGATTCGTATTTTTTCTGAAAACTTCCATCCAGAATATGTTTTGTGCTTATTTCCGGGCGTGTCTGAAGCTCTCTTTTTTCAATCGCAGAATATG
>DLQV01000241.1:0-4026 GCA_002474415.1 Lachnospiraceae bacterium UBA7598 | reverse complement strand
TCTCTGGTGTGACAGAGCTTCTTTCCCTGCCAGCCCAAGGAGAAGAGCCATAAATATCACACCCGGCAATCGTTTAAATATTCGTATCATAAATTTCTCTATTTGTACAGTTTATTGATAGCTTTTACAGCCTTTTCGTTCTGCTTTTTATATGCAGCAATCACTTTATCTTCCGACTGTTCTTCCTGCTTGTTGCTGATGGAACCAAGCATAAGAAAACATACATAGCTTCCTTTTACATATACTCTGGATGCCTGAATTTTTAACTGATTCATCGGGTACTGATGCGTATCCTGGATCAGTCCTTCCTGATATTTTTTCAGAGCTGTCTTGATTTTCTTTTTGGAACTGGCATTTTTCGCTTTTACAATAATCAGTGTATCTGCATTTGTGCTGATCATTGGCACCTCTGCAATCGCAGAGCTATACCATTTTGATGAAATTCCGTAACGCTGCTTCAATTCCTCGTTTGGGATACGCGTATCTGGAGTATAATTATCTCCGTATGCATTTTTCACCGCCTGATATACTTTATTAATAGAAGGTGCTTTGGTCTTCTTTTTCGTTGCCGCCTCCACTGCTGTCGGCTCCTGCCAGAATCCGGTCGATGCACATACGGTAAATGTACATGCAAATGCAAGCATCAGTGCCAATAGTTTTTTTCTCATTTTCTCACCCTCACGATATCTGATTATTCTTTACTGTTTTCCAAAATTGTTTTCATAGAACCGATTACCTGTTCCGCAATATGATACAACCGCGTTGTCTGTACCTGATTGGAACGGTCTTCCTCCAGTTCTCCCTGCTCTTTCATCTCACTTTCCCGTCGAATTCCGGACATTTCAAACTGTGACAAAGAAAGATCCGGCGTATATGCAACATGGATATCTGCCGGTTCCTGCATTGCATCCTGCAGTTCCTGCAGATGTTCTTCGATCTGCTTTGCGGTCTCTTCCTCGCTTGTCACAATCGTTCCAGAAATACGGTCTGATTTTGCCTGAAAAGATGCAGTGATCTTTCCTGCCTTTTCTCCATCCAGGAAAATATCCACAAGACCTTTTTCCTTTTTTCCTCTCACGATTTTCAGAGAAACCCCGGTAACGGAATCTCCTGTCTGCATCGGAATCACATAACATTCTTCCTGCGATTTTTTCGCACCGATCTGAAACTGTGCGGTCATCTGGCGCATTGCCCGGATATCAATTGTACGGACATCCGGATCTTCTACAATCATCGTATCCATCACGTGCTCTGCCACATCTGCAAGCGTCTCCATGGCATCTGCAAGATCCGAAGGATTTTTCAGAGCTTCCGAAAACTGTTCGAGTACCTGCTCTTTCATCTCTGCAATCTCCGTCATGGAATCTTTGGAAAAATGATCTTCCTTAAACAACCGCTCCATCATCTGATTTGGTTTGCGCAGCATTTCCGATGCTGCCATAACATTTACCATACTGTTTGGAATATCATACCGCTCCAGGTAAGTATATACATCTTCCGGTGTTTCTGCCAGCTGCTGATACTGCGCGAGCTGTTCCTGCCGGTAGCTTTTTTCCGCTTCCTGTTCTCCGACGGACTCATCCATCTGCCGGAGTGCGTCTGCCAGCTGTTCCGGGGACATATTCTGCCACTCGTCTTCTCCCAGACGGGAAAGTTTTTCCGGTGAAATATGTTCCATCACATCGCGCAGACAATTCTGCTGGAACGCCGCCGAGATCTGTTCGTCAATTTTTGAACCTCCCGCTGTACTTTCGACACCGTCAAAATCATCGTCCACCTGATAATCCAGACCACTCTTTTTTTCTGAACGCATGGCACGCAAAAGGTTTCGCATCGTCACGTCCGATCCCTGATTCATCAGAAAGCCGAGCGCTGCTCCATCTCCTTTTTCCACCTGTGCGATCAGACGGTAAATGCCGATATAACTGCTGCGCTCTTCCTCGGAAATCTCATGATTCTGCTCCAGTTTCCACAGATATTTGCTAAACCGTTCCTGCTCCTGTGTTCCGTCCTCCTGCTGGATCTCCTGTGCCGCCTGATTCAGCTGCTCCATATTCATATCCAGTGGATTCTCCCCACGACGGATCATTTCCAGCGTTACTGCTGGTTTCATATTGGAAAACGCACGCTGCATCTGCTCATCCAGCGCTTTTACCTGCTGGATATTTTCCGGTGTGATTTCGGTATTGTTGTATGCCAGTATCCGCACTGCACGACGATTTGCCTCGCTTGTATCCAACTGCAGATCCTGTAAAATATCGTCCACATTGGAAAATGCTTTTGTTATGGAATCCCCCATGTCACTGCGCGGAGCAGTCATCAGTGTTTCATAACTTTCATTTGCCTGTGCAAATGCGCGCTGCATCTGCGCTCCGGCGTCATGAATCTCCTGAACGGAATCATCCGCATCGATCTGCCCGATTACATATGCCGGCTGCTGTTTCAGTTCGGCAAACACATCCATGGTTTCCGCCATGAGATCAATGTTTTTTTCATTTGGCTCAACCCCGGCCCCGGCAAGCAAATCTTTATAATATTCCCGTTCCTGGGATTTTAAGTCTTCGACCAGATTCGTCAGTGGAGTCAGATCCATCTCTACGCCTGCTTTTTCCATCGCCACGGATGCCTCGCTGGTCATTACCAGGCGCGCTTCCTCCATCTGTCTGCGTGCAGTAATCATCGAAGCATCTGCCGGACGCTTTCCTGCCGCAATTGTCTTCGCCATGGAATCCACAACCTGATTCCAGTCAATATTATCTGTCTGCAGATCGTCCGATAATCCCTGCAGATCTGTCAGATACTGCAGATTTTCCGGTGTAAGGGGAATCTGGTTTGCCACCAGCCACTTGCTGTTGTCCACCGCATTTTTATCATCGGAAAGACCTGCTTCTGCAATAATCTGACGGATCTGCGGCATCAGAGAATCAAAATCAATTCCGCTTTGTTCCGGCTCCACAATATTTTCTGCACTGCTGCTGTAATTGGACAGATACAGATTGCGGATGGTCGGCTCCATATCATTTTTCAGGAGATAACTCATCGCCTGTTCCGTGATCTCCGGAATCGAGGCAGCCTGTGCCAGTGCATCCGCGCTGTCCTGCACATTTTCCTCCGTTGCCGGCAGATCGTTTGCCTCAAGGCTGTTCATGATCTGCTGCGTCACAACCGGACTTCCGGTAATCTCCTCTAACTGTTCTTTCGTGAGTGTTCCGCCCATGGAAGACACATCCACTCCGGCTTTTGCCAGTGCTGCTTTAATCTTGTCCGTCACGGTAATGATGGTGTGGCTGTCTGCATCGGAAATGGAAAATCCGTCATCTTCCATCTTTTTTAAATCTTCTGCAGAAGTGGTATTTGCCACTACAGCAATTTCGTTGCTGCGCGCCTGTCCCGAAGTTGTCTCCTGCTCTGTAATTTTTTCCGCTACTGTCTTTTCTTCTTTCCCCTGCTTTGCCGGGTTGGAATACGTTGCCATATCTATATTTCCAGCCTCGGACACCGCAGCTTTCTGCTGCACATAGGATTCCTGTCCGCCGAAAGCAGCAACCGTCCCTGCATTTGGCATATTTGCCTGATAAGCGGCAATCGCCTTACTACTGTTATCGCGTTTTGTCCCGCGCGTTACATCTTCCCATAAATTTTTCTGCTCAACCTGCATGTATTGCCTCCGTACCATTGCGTTTTACGCTCTGTAACATGTATCGGCAGGTTGTCCCGAAACCTAAAGTAAAATTACATTAATAACACTTCTGTCATCTTATGTACTTGCAGTAGTATAACTACTGGCTCCAAACATTATGTTATTAAATTTTATTTCTGTGCAAACGCAAGCAGTTCTTTTCTTACTTCTGCCAGATATTTTCGTCCTGCCACAATTTGCGTTCCATCTGTCATATAAATCAGACTTCCAATTATAGAATCCACATACATGATATTTATAATATATGATTTATGACAACGAACAAAATTCCAACACTTTCTGCCATGCTTTATTTATTGCTGACAATACAGTCAACCGGTGTATTT
>DLQV01000209.1:1187-6663 GCA_002474415.1 Lachnospiraceae bacterium UBA7598 | reverse complement strand
GCTGCCTGTGTCGAAAGCTTATCAAAATAACCATCCCAGCCCGCCGGAATTGCTTCAAACTTTACATTTGGATGAAGCTCGGTATACTTGTCAAGTATCTTTTGTGTGTACTCATGACGGTTCTGATTTCCCCACCAGGTAAATTTAATCGTCACGGTTTTTCCGTCACTTCCATTTGCCTGTGTACCGTCCGTCTGGCCTCCACATCCTGCAAGTGATCCGAGCAATGCACCTGCAAGTCCCAAAGCAATTACACTTTTCCATCTTTTTTTCATTTTGTACCCTCCTGAAAATAAATATATTTATAATTCTTCCATACCCTTAAAATATGAAAAGTAATTATCGTAATAATGCCTCGCGATTCGTTGCATAAAATATATCCTCACGCCCGCTCATCATTTTGCAGAATTTCTCCAGATCTGCCCAGCCGTCATGATAATCCAGTTCATAACTGTGTCCCCAGACATAAAAAATTTTAGGTTCTTCTGTTTCCAGTTTGATAAATTCCTCGCCCAGTTCCATCATCCGGTCAAACTCCAGATGATAAACGGTTGGTTTGAATTCAAGAAGATTATCCTGCACATCAAAACTATGATTACTGATAGCCGTTCTCGCATATTTTATTTTGGTATGCTGCTTTAACAGCTCTGTAATATGTTCATTGCTGTTTACCCCGCCAATACCACCACCAGGGTATGCAAGCCCAACGATTCCCCTGCCAATCAGTTTTTCTAAATTTTTCCGGTCTTCTTCTACCTGCCGGATAATTTCATCATCTGCAAGATCCGGTAAAAACGGATGCGTAAGTGTGTGCGCTGCCACTTCATGGTTACTGTATAATTCAGCAACTTCCTCCGGCTCGATCTTGTTATGTCCGATCCACATATTTTCCCTGCGCAGATATCCCGGTTTTCCAAGCAGTTCGGAATTTATGTTAAAAGTTGCCCGAAGCTGATATCTGTCAAATATTTTTACAAGTCTCTTATCCTGGGTCACTCCATCGTCATAGCTGAACGTTAAAAATTTTTTCTTCTGTATCATAACCTGCCATACCTCCTTTTTGAGCGTTTACCAGCCTGCCTGCCGTATCTCCCGCAAGCTTTCCCACTTCATTGTATGCTTTTTGATAATAGTGAAACTCATCTTTCATAAGCCCGCGCATGCGCATCGTACAGAAGTCATCGCAGACCAGTTCGACATCTTCCAGCTCCTGCGCAAGTTCCAGCTGTGCCTGATGAACCGGTGCATAATCATAGCCTCTGTCTCCGTTGTATTCTCCAATCGCAATCAGAAAAACTTTCTCAATTCCGGCCTCTTTCCATTTTGTGTATGTATTCCGGAACAACTGTTTATATGTCTCCGGTGCAGTATGAAGATCCCCGTCAGTCTCTCCCTGACACCATGCCACAAACCGGTGACGTATTGCCATTTGAAGCTGATATGCATAGCGCTCCGTTACATGAAACCGTTCAATGGCATCCGTAAGATAATCATGTTTTCCCTGCCATTCTTTGATTGCAGAACCTCCTTTGCTGGCAGAAACTGCCAGAACCGGCATTCCGGTCCGACGGTAATAGGCATTGACAAACGATGTAACCATCGACCCGGTTTTCATACCTGGTTCATAGATTCCATCCGGGTTATTTTCATTTACCCCGAACGGTTCCTCAATATAGTGCAGGTTCTCTTTGTCGGAAATTGCCCGGTATTCATATCCTGCACCCTCCAGCAGTTTCGGAGCCGGTTCCTTCCATTTCTCAGAAACAATTCCGCGCCCCGCCATATTCGACTGTCCTGCAAACAGTATTAAATCAAATTTGTCCATATTTTTCTTCCATTAATTCAAATAATTCCAGATCTTTCAGGTGATTTTCCATATTACAGATCAAAACAACTCTCCGGTCTTCTTCACTGTATAAAAATTCTCTCTGCCATAAATAAAAATGCGGACCATCACCAAGGTTACGGATATAGCTCATCAGTCCTTCCAGCACCCATGCCGTCTGCTTGACATCAGTCAGACATTCGTTCGCATAAAAGTCATGCCACTTTCCATGCTCCCGTGCCCGCATCTGCTCATTTGCCGTCAGATACTCTTTTCTTGCTTTTCCTGCCATATAGAATGCATACATATAATCTTTTTTCAAAGCATGCAGCAATGCGTTACAGGTATAAACGCATCCCCGGTAACAATAGTAATAAATCTTTGCCTGTAAATACAGCGAATCCTCAAAGAGCATTCTCTCATGTCCCTCCAGCTGTGCGTCTGTCCGTTCATATATGCGGCAAAGACGATCATACTGTTCCGTCCCTTTCTCACATAATGTTTTATACCAGAGAATCTGTTCTTCCAGTGTTGCGGCATCGGTTGCCCAGAGAAGATCTTCTGCCCGGTTTTTTCTGTCTTTTAAATACTGACTGATAAGCATCCTTGCGACATGATTGGCAAACTGTTCTCCTGCATGCTCATCCTCATGTGTTCCATATGCCAGCGCATGGCTGGAATATTCTTCAAAGCACTGACTGATCTGCTGCACATGGTTTTTCCCATAATAGGTACGGATATAAGTATCTCTGTGCTGCTTTACATCCACATCTCCGGTCTGCCACATCCGGGCAATCATATCCAGAAAATATACATGCGGTTTGATATTGGAACAGTTCACAATCCAGTAATCTTTTACCTGATGTTCCAGAACATTTTTCAGTTCCTGATGCACAAATTCCGCTTTATTTGGCAGCATTGTAATATGATTTGCAGCCTGAAGGTCATAAAAAGACACATGATAATAAATGCCATGACTTCCATGATCTGTAGCAGCCGGAAGCGCATAGATCCGCGGATTATGATTTCCCTGCCGACGTGTAACCATTTTTCCGAATCCATTATCTGCCCAGATTTTTATAATATTTTCCGGCAATTTCAAAAATCCATCCTTATAGAGCTCCATCGTTTCCCCATAAAGATTGGTGCAGCACACCGCATCCGGATTGTTTTCTTTTACAAGATCATACTGCATTTTAATCAACTGCCCCATCAGCTCCCCACGGGATTCCGGTGTCTGATAACGCGGATCGTTATCCCAGAACGGACAATCTCCCTGCCCGCGGAATCCAAGATTCCATACAACATTCATATCCTTCTGCGCTTCAATCCCCTCTTTCCAGAGATGCTGGAATTTTTCCGGGTATTCTTCATAGGATGGATTCAGATTCGGATAAACTCTTGCAAACATCGGTGCACCCAGCGGTTCCGCATGGTGATGTGTAATGTAGAGCCCCATGGATGCTGCCATCCCGCGGTATTTTTCCGAATTCTTATCTGTTCCCGGAATCACCAGATTTCCACGGCACCGGAGCAGTGCTTCAAATGCCATTTCCCACGGTTTATCTTTCTGACGGTCTACATACCATGTATGAATCAATACTTCATCATTAATAAACCATCCTCGATATTTTACAGCGCACGGTTTTGAAACATAAACATAGTTCTCCGGAATTTCAAAATACAATCTCAGTTCCATCTGCTGGTCATTCCAGAACCAGAACGGCTGCACATGTAAAAACGCTTCGCTGATATGATACAGACCATATACAAAGCCAAGATCATCATTTGCACAGATCTGTAATTGTCCATCTGTCAGATAAATTTCAAACTGTTCCTTTTCCATTTCTTTATCCAGTAAAACAAGGTTACATCCCTCTTTTGTATCCGGCAGACAGTTTTTCATAATATCTCTTTTTACATTCTGTATTGCCTTTTGTACAGCGCTGCTGTTTCCTTTATATAAAATCTGTGTATTGCAATTAATGTTTTCTGCCATATAAAACCTCTCTCACATGTTACATTTTTATTTACATATGCATTGTACCGAACAACTTTTTATTTTTCCACAGACAAACAAGAGTTTTTACTTGAAAAAAACATACATTTTAAAAGTCGGATTTTTTCAAGTGATACTTCTGCTATCTCCATTCTCTTTTTCATTCCCTGCTTTTATAATAAACGCACAATAACATTTTTGATATTGGAGGTTCCGCTATGAAAAAAGTTATGAAAGAACTCCGGAAAATCAGACAGCTCTCTTTCCGTCAACGCACACAATATATTTGGGATTACTACAAATTCCATATTCTGCTGCTGATTTTCTGTATTGTATTTATCAGTTACTTTCTCCTCCCCTTATTTTCCGGCAACGGAAAAAATACTTTACTTTCCATAGCGATCATCGACAGTAATGTATCTGCGAAAAACGATACTTCTTCTTTGTCAGAAGATCTCCTCTCCTATTTTCATGCAGATAAAAAGAAAGATGCTATTGTCATTGATACTTCGGGCGGAACATATGACACCTCATCTTCTTCTACGATAAAAATTTCAATTCTTCTTTCTTCTGTTGGAGAAAACGATGTAATTATTTGTGGAAAAGATTTGTATGAGAAATTTGAATCCAAAGGTGCCTTCATGGACTGGGAAAACGTGTCCGATGACCTGAGTCCTGCTGTTTCGTCCCAATTATCGGGAACTGCCTTTGACTTAAGTGCATGCCACCAGTGGAAAGAACTGCACCTGACTGATTATTCACCGGTTTATGCCTGTATTCCGGTCAGCTGTAAGCATCCGGAACGTGCGGCTTCATTTTTAAATTATTTGTATTCTAAGGAGGATGAATGATGAAACTTTTTTCGATGGATGGTAAATTACTTGAGAATTTTAATAAAATAACAGATCTTATCACCTTAAATCTGTTATGGCTGATCTGCTGTCTTCCTGTTATCACGGCAGGAGCTTCTACCTCCGCGCTGTATCAGGTAACTTTGCAGATTGCGGAAAACCGCGAATCTTATATTGCTAAAACATTTTTTCACGCATTTCGTGAAAACTTCAAACAGGCAACACTGGTATGGCTGATCTGCCTGATTGCCGGATTTCTTCTGGTCAGCGACTTCTTTATTGTTTCCCATTTTTTTGCAGGAAGCTCTATGCCATTTTTAATTATGCTTCTTTTTATGCTTACTCTTTTACTTTTTGCCGGTTTTCTTTACTTTTTCCCGGTGATTGCATACTTTAAAAACAGTCTGAAAAAAATTTTTTCCAATTCCTTCCGGCTGGCTTTCGGATATCTGGGTACTACATTGCAATTGTTTTTGCTCAGTCTGCTTCCGTTAATCGTACTGTTTGTTTTACGAAATCATATAATTCTTGGAAGTTTTTTATTTGTTATCATTCTTCCGGCACTTACTTCTTTTTGTCAAAGTGTTCTTCTGGCAAAACTTTTTCATAAGATAAAATAATCTTTCCTTTGAAAAAGGGGGCATACCACAAATGTGGCATGCCCCCTTTTCAACACCGAACTATCCCTCTGATAAAATACATCAGATAAAATGTGTCTTTCGTTATTCTATTATACGGTCAGGTTTTCTCCGCGAAGTCCCAGGTGGGTTCCTTCCGGAAGACCGCCTTCTTTGTGTCCGG
>DLQV01000209.1:0-1164 GCA_002474415.1 Lachnospiraceae bacterium UBA7598 | reverse complement strand
CTTTGTGTCCGATCAGCCACTTATTCTTTGCGGCGAGAAGTTTATCTTCTCCGTCTTTGTGTGCTTTTTCCAATGGATAATTGGTTCCCTTTGGAAGTACAACAGCTACCAGAAAACCGCCATCTTCTGCATTACACGGTGCATAGTGCAACGTTGTTGCATACAGTTCCACTGCTGTACCTGCCGGCACGCGGAATGCTTCCATCTTTTCGGTATCGTAATAAAAATCATCCGTCACATCCTGCTGGCTTCCCACGATCAGAACTGCATCCGTTGCCGCAATATTGATCTCGGAATTGCGATGATACTCTACTGCATTTAATTTGTGGTTATTTCCTATACAGTAACCCACCTGTACCGGAAGTTCTCCATATACCTGATCCTGCAATATCTGTGTAATTGGAAGTGCCTCCAATGCCTGAACGGATGGCTCGTATACTACCTCCTGTGGAATGGATACCTTTTTGAGTTCTTCTACCAGACCGGTCGTATCAAGCATTTTTAATACCCGTCCGTATCTGCGGAATTTTTCATCGGTTCCTTCATAAATTTTCATGTGCTTCCCCTCCTGCATTTTGCTATAATTTCTTTTATTATACAAAATATTTTCAGAAATGTAAGCATGAAAAATTATTGTTTGTTACCAGAAAAATCTTATATTTTTATACGTTAAAACGGAACAGAATTACATCGCCGTCTTTGACCACATAATCTTTTCCTTCCATGCCAACGATACCTTTTTCTCTGGCTGCTGCAAGACTTCCGTTATCCAGCAGATCCTGATAATTGACAACCTCAGCCTTGATAAAGCCACGCTCAAAATCGGTATGAATCTTTCCGGCTGCCTGTGGCGCCTTGGTTCCTTTTTTGATAGTCCATGCACGACACTCATCTTCTCCGGCTGTCAGGAAACTGATCAGTCCAAGCAGACTGTAACTTGCCGCTACCAGCTTATCCAGACCACTGGATGAAACGCCGAGGTCATCGAGATATTCCTTTTTCTCTTCATCGGAAAGTTCAGAAAGTTCCTGCTCGATCTGTGCACAGATCACAAACACTTCTGCACCTTCTTCTTTTGCCATCTCACGCACTTTTGCCACATGCGGATTGGAGGCTCCATCATCGGCCAGATCATCCTCTGCTACGTTTGCTGCATAGATGGTA
>DLQV01000140.1 GCA_002474415.1 Lachnospiraceae bacterium UBA7598 | reverse complement strand
GGAGTCTTTCTTTGGTTGTGTTAAAAGACCTGGCAAAGGCACGTGGACTCAAAGGAATCTCGACAATGAAAAAGGGAGAGCTGATCGATCGGATGCTGCAGGAAGATGAGCGTGAAAAAGAGGCAGCACCAAAGGCAAAGACGGTATATACAGCGCGGACAGCTTCCGGTCAGGAGGGAAGAAAACATACACCAAAACCGCGAAGAGAAGAGCACCCGTCCCATACAGAGGAACATGGTCATCCAGAACATGGGGAAGGGATGCATGCAGAACATGCACATGCATCACAGGAACAGGCGTATAAGGCACAGGAAGACAATGACAGTGCCGCGATCAAAGAAGATATCGTCAGCCTTGACAGTGGAAATACAGCAAGTGGTATTCTAGAGGTTATGGCAGACGGATTCGGTTTTATCCGCTGTGAAAATTATCTGCCGGGCGAACATGACGTTTATGTGGCACCGTCCCAGATCCGCAGATTTAATCTAAAAACTGGGGATATTGTCTGTGGAAATACCAAAGTGAAATCTGAGCGGGAGAAATTTTCCGCTCTGCTGTATGTGACTTCAGTAAACGGATATCATCCTTCAGAGGCGCAGAAGCGGACGAACTTTGAAGACCTGACCCCGATTTTTCCGAATGTGCGTCTGCGTATGGAGCGTCCCGGCGGCTCGGTTGCGATGCGAGTGATGGATATTGTTTCTCCAATCGGAAAAGGACAGCGTGGTATGATTGTGTCTCCACCGAAAGCAGGTAAGACGACACTTTTAAAGGAAGTTGCCAAGTCCGTAAAGGTAAATAACCCGGAGATGCATCTGATTATTCTGCTGATCGATGAGCGGCCGGAGGAGGTAACCGATATCAAGGAGGCAATTGAGGGAGAAAATGTAGAAGTCATTTATTCCACTTTCGATGAGACCGCTGAACATCACAAGCGGGTATCGGAAATGGTCATCGAGCGTGCAAAACGTCTGGTGGAACACAAAAAAGACGTGATGATTCTTCTCGATAGTATTACACGTCTGGCACGCGCCTACAATCTGACCTGTACGCCGAGCGGCCGTACACTTTCCGGTGGTCTTGATCCGGCGGCACTGCATATGCCGAAGCGTTTCTTTGGTGCAGCCCGGAATATGAGAGAAGGCGGAAGCCTTACAATTCTTGCCACGGCACTGGTTGATACCGGAAGCAAAATGGACGATGTGGTATTTGAGGAATTTAAGGGAACCGGTAATATGGAGCTTGTTCTTGACCGGAAACTTTCTGAAAAGAGAATTTTCCCGGCGGTGGACATTGTAAAATCCGGCACGCGAAGAGACGATCTGCTGCTGGAACCGCAGGAGCGTGAGGGCGTAGAGAATATGCGCCGTGCATTAAATGGCATGCGGTCGGATGAGGCCGTAGAAAACATCTTAAATATGTTTGCACATACGCGGACAAATGCAGATTTTATCAATCTTGTAAGAAAAAACAGAATTCTTTAAATTTCTATTGCAATTGCATGGACGCTATGTTACAATAAATAAGCTGTTTATCGGGATGTAAACGGACGAAAGTGTCGCTCTTGTAACAAGTATCATATGCGGATCGGGCATACGGGTATAAAGAGTGTGACAGGAACCAGAATAAACGATAAGAATATAAAGAGGTGAAAATCATGAGAGAAGGAATCCATCCAGATTATTATCAGGCAACTGTTACCTGCAACTGTGGAAACACATTCGTTACAGGTTCTACAAAGCCGGAGATCCACGTAGAAATCTGTTCTAAGTGTCATCCATTCTATACTGGACAGCAGAAGGCTAACCAGGCTCGTGGACGTATCGAACAGTTCAACAAGAAGTATGGCATGAAATAGAATTGATGAGTTGCGTAAAAAGGTTGAGGCTGTGTATTGCCTCAACCTTTTTCTCTTACAGGGGGAATTATGAAATATTCAGGAGTTGGCGGGCAGGCAGTCATGGAAGGCGTCATGATGAAGAACGAAGACCGTTATGCGGTTGCCGTTCGTAAGCCGGATCATACCATTGATGTAAAAGTTTCTACATTTAAAGAAACAATTAAAAATAAAAAACTGCGACATCTGCCTTTCGTCCGTGGTGTCGTTAATTTTATTGAATCACTGATCCTTGGCATGCAGACGCTTATGTATTCAGCTTCTTTTTTTGAAGATGACGAGGATGAAAAAAAGAAAAAAGAATCCATGACACAGGAGGAACGAAAGGTACAGGAGGAGAAAGAAAAAAAGCAGGAGAAGGCAATGATGGGTGGAACTATTGCATTTTCTGTTATTTTTGCTCTGGGACTTTTCTTTTTCCTGCCATATTTTCTGTCAGGAATATTTCATAAAGTTATTTCATCGGATACTGTGATTGCGCTGTTGGAGGGATTGATCCGTCTGGCAATTTTTATTGGATATATTGCGTTGATTTCCCTGACACCTGATATCAAGAGAGTGTTTATGTATCATGGAGCAGAACACAAATGCATCAATTGCATTGAACATGGAATGGAGCTGAACGTGGAAAATGTCCGGAAAAGTTCCCGACAGCACAAGCGCTGTGGCACCAGTTTTCTGTTGATCGTGATGCTGATATCCATCGTGTTCTTTTTATTTATCCGTGTGGATTCACGTATTTTGCAGCTGGTGCTGAGAATTCTTCTTATTCCGGTGATTGCCGGAGTGTCTTATGAGTTTATCCGGTTGGCGGGAAGATATGATAACTGGCTGGTAAATATATTGAGTAAACCGGGACTCTGGATGCAGAACATGACAACCAGAGAGCCGGATGATGAGATGATCGAAGTAGGAATTGCTTCGGTGGAAGCTGTGTTTGACTGGAGAAAGTGGCAGAAGGAAGAGAATGTATGACCTATAGGGAAGCAATTGTTTTGGGAGAAAAAAGCCTGGGTGAGGCTGGTATTGCAGATGCCAGAAATGATGCATGGCTGCTTTTGGCTATGGCATGTAAAATAGACCACACCTTCTATTATATGCATATTGACGAAGAAATGCCGGAAGAACTGCAGCATGAATTTGAAGTGTTGATCAAAAAGAGGGCAGAGCGCGTGCCTCTTCAGTATATTACCGGGGAACAGGAATTTATGGGAATGACATTTCATGTGAATTCCAATGTACTGATTCCACGCCAAGACACCGAAACGCTGGTGGAAGAAGCGCTAAAGGTTGTAAAACCTGGAATGAAGGTATTGGATATGTGTACCGGTTCCGGATGTGTGCTGATCAGTATTTTGAAAAATGTACACGGTACCGGAGGGTATGGATATGATATTTCCAAACAGGCAATTAATGTTGCAAAGGAAAATGCAAAATTAAATGATGTTCCTGCCATTTTCGAGAGAAGCAATCTGTTT
Organism: Lachnospiraceae bacterium UBA7598; assembly: GCA_002474415.1. Taxonomy (GTDB): domain Bacteria; phylum Bacillota; class Clostridia; order Lachnospirales; family Lachnospiraceae; genus Roseburia. The sequence continues at coordinate 889 of DLQV01000140.1, read as the reverse complement.
GAGGATGTTGTGGATGAAACGTTTGATGTGATTGTGTCAAATCCGCCATACATTCGCAGCGATGAAATTCCGTTTCTAATGCCGGAAGTGTCTGAATTTGAGCCGCATGAGGCGCTGGATGGAAAAGAAGATGGTCTGTTCTTCTATCGAAAGATCATACAGGAAAGCCCGGACTATCTGGCCGATGGCGGGTATCTGCTGTTTGAGATCGGATATGACCAGGGATGGGCGGTATCATCTATGATGAAAGAGGCTGGATTTGAGGATGTCTGCGTGAAAAAAGATCTTGCGCGAAATGACCGTGTAGTCTGTGGACACAAACACCTATGTGAAAAGAGAGGATAGATTATGTTTGATAAATTAGAGGATTTACTTCATCATTATGAAGAGTTAATGAATACATTGAGCGAACCGGATGTGGCAAACGATCCGAACCGCTTCCGTAAGCTGATGAAAGAGCAGAGTGATCTGCAGCCAATCGTGGATACCTACAAGGAATACAAGGCATGCAAGCAGACGATAGAGGATTCCCTTGCAATTCTTGAAGAAGAATCCGATGAGGAAATGCGTGATCTGGCAAAGGAAGAATTAAATGAGGCAAAGAGTCATCTGGCAGAGCTGGAGCAGAAATTAAAGATCTTGCTTCTGCCGAAAGACCCGAACGATGACAAGAACGTTATCGTGGAGATTCGTGCAGGTGCAGGTGGAGAGGAAGCAGCACTTTTTGCAGCTGAAATTTACCGTATGTATGTACACTATGCAGAGCGCCGTGGCTGGAAGGTGGAGACACTTGAGGCTGATGAAACCGGAATTGGCGGCATGAAGTCGGTCAACTTTATGGTGACCGGAGCAGGCGCATATTCCGTACTGAAATACGAATCCGGTGTGC
>DLQV01000251.1:30416-30540 GCA_002474415.1 Lachnospiraceae bacterium UBA7598 | reverse complement strand
TCGGCAATATCGTTGATGGTATTGATAATAGAGCTGATCTGAACGGAACTTTCGTTGATGGTCTCCATTGCCTGAACCACTTTCTGCATCTGTGTGTTGCTTGCCATAATATCTTCTCCGACAA
>DLQV01000251.1:30074-30315 GCA_002474415.1 Lachnospiraceae bacterium UBA7598 | reverse complement strand
GTTCGGATACCGAAGCAATGGTGCTCTGCAGTTCATCGATGGAACTTGCCTGGTCCGTAGCACCATCGGTCAGTGCCTGTGCGCCATCGGAAATCTGTCCGGCATTGGAAGCAACCAGTTCGGATACTTCGTTGATTTCGCTGAGTGTATGGGATAAGTCTTTCACAACTTTTCCAAGAGCAGTTTCAATTTCTTCGAAATCACCCACATGATCGGCATGGGAAGAAATGTTGAAGTTTCC
>DLQV01000251.1:23484-30054 GCA_002474415.1 Lachnospiraceae bacterium UBA7598 | reverse complement strand
TTTGCCATTTCTTTTAAGTTTGTGGAAATATCATCAATAATTGCTTTCAGACGGGTAGCCATGCCGGAGAAAGTATCTGCAAGACCACCGATTTCGTCGTGGTATTTGGCCTGGATGGAGACATTAAAATCACCCTGTGCAAGCTGATCTGCCACAGCGACAACGTTGTGGATTGGCTTGATATATTTACGCATCAGGCGTCCGCTGATCACAATAATAACGATCAGGGAGATTACGGAGATAACAAACATCAACAGGACAAGAATAACGGTACTGCGGTTTAAATCCCGTTTGGAGAGCGCACTTGCAGCCCACCAGGTCTGCCCGGCAGCACTGATCGGAGAGTAGAAGCGGACAATACTGCTTCCATCATCTTTTTTGGTGCTTACGTGGAAACTTTTTCCGGTATCAATTCCGGCCTGGATTTTGGCATACTGTTTGGAAGAAATCAGATCTTTTAAGGATTTACCCACATAATCCATGGATTCACTGTCATAGATCATCATACCATCTGCATTCAGTACATCCACGTACATACTCGGATATTTGGAATCAGAAGAACGCAGGGAACTGAAAGTGTCCAGATTGATATCAACGAGGATAACTCCCTGTGTCTGATCATTGTATACAATTGGGAAAGATGCACTCACCATATGGATTCCCTGATCTTCATATGGATCGGTAAAGCAGTTTTTCTTGGATTCTGCCGCATTTTTGTAGTAAGCTTCTGAACCGTAGGATGAATAATCACCGTAACTTTGGACGGTTCCGTTCTTGGCATCGTCTTCGCTGACATAAATGGTATAATCTTTGATTGCAGGATCAAAAGCGTTTGGCTCAAAGAATACACCGACACCTGCAATTCCATCACTGCTTGTAACGGTAGAGCGGGCAACCGTCAGTAATACATCTTCGATTTCTTTGTTCATATCCTGCAGTTCCACATTGTAGACATCACTTTTTTCGGTTTGTCCGTTGTAACCGGTTTTTGCAAACTCATCGTATTGCTCTTCCATATAATTCTGCAGTAAGGTAGCTGCGTTGTCTGCGGTGTCAATGACATTTTGTACGGTCAGACCATTTTCAGTGGCAATTCCTTCGAATTCACTTGTTACCGTTTTACTCAGCGAGCGTGCGGCAAGAGATGCACTGATGATAATCATGATTGACAGACAGATTACCAGAAGAAGCGCGGTCGCAACTGAAATTTTGTAACCGAGTCCTTTGTTCCGAAATTGTTCGGACTGGCTCAGGTTGCTGTGTTCCCTTTTTTGTTTTTTCATATACTGCTCCTTTTCTTTTGTGAAAAAATAAGTTGTTTTTACTATAGCACTATATGAAAGCACAAACAAGGAGAAAACATGCAAAGCCAGTTGCAGGAAATGATGAAATGATTACTGATTTTGTGCCAGTTTCCGTCGCAGAAGCAGATACGCTGTAATCATCGCAGTTCCGGTCAGTATCCAGGAGATTGGATAAATGATCATAAGCACCCAGAATTCGTGTACCCGGCGGCAGACCGTGCTGATCCAGATCAGACGAAGTACACAGGAACCGATCACCGTGATGATGGCAGGCGTGAGCGAATGGCCGAATCCACGCATAGCGCCGCCACTGATTTCATAAGAAGAAGTCAGAAGCTCCAGTGAAGTGACAATCAGCAGACGTTGAAATGCAAAATCCAGTACGGCAGGATCTGTGGTATATAATCGCAGGAAAAAGCTGCGTCCAAGCACAAAAATCCAGGATAGGATTCCACAGAATATCACGGAGAACAGCATAGACTGCCGGAACACTTTTTTGCAGCGTACAAGATCTCCGGCGCCATAATTCTGGCTTGTAAACGTTACGGTCGTCTGTGCAAATGCATTGACAATAAAGTACGCAAAATATTCAAAATTCAAAGCGGCAGCAGAACCGGCGACCGCATTGGAACCGAAACTGTTGATCGTGCTTTGGATGCAGACGTTTGCAACGGAAAACACCATGCCCTGTAAACCGGCGGGTACTCCGATTACAAGAATCTTTTTTAATTCCCCCCAGTCAATTCTCAGTTTGTGTAATTCCAGACGGACAGGTGCAGCTTCATGTGTCAGAATCCAAAGTAAAATACCGGAACTGACAATATTCGATACAACGGTGGCGATTGCGACACCGGAGACGCCGAGGTGAAAGCAGATGACCAGTATCAGGTTTAATCCGGTATTGATGATTCCAGCGGCAATCAGGGCATACAGTGGGCGACGGCTGTCTCCGGTACTGCGCAGGATCGATGAACAGAAGTCATAGAGCATGATAAACGGCATACCAAGAAAATAAATGCGCAGATACAATACGGCAAGATCCACAACATCATGCGGCGTGCCCATAAGTGTCAGTACCGGTCGCGCGATAAACTGCCCCAGAACAAGAACCAGAATGCCTCCAAACAGAGCAACTACGATGGCTGTATGGATGGCAGACTGGATGTTTTTTTCGGCACGTTGTCCGATGTAACGGGAAATCACAACATTTGAGCCAAGGGAAATTCCGATGAACAGATTGATCATCAGAGCGATGAGCGAGCTGTTGCTTCCCACGGCCGCCAGTGCGCGGCTGCTTGCAAACCGGCCGACCACAGCGGTATCCACAGAATTAAAAAGCTGCTGCAAGATGCTGCTGGCAGCCAGTGGAAGAGCAAAAATCAGTATTTTATTCCACAGTGTTCCATGGGTCATATCAATTGAATTTTTCTTTTGCGTATTATTCATAATGAAACAAATCCCCTTTTTAATAAGTACAGATGATTATAATCCCCGGAAATCAGAAAATCAATAGCCACAAAGTTTTGAGAAAATTTGTGGTAAACCAAAAAATATATTGACATTTTAAAACAAGAGTGCTATGTTTTTTGTTAACGAAGAGTCATAGAGCAAATGCATAGAACAGAATACGATCACAATATACTTTTTTCCAGAGAGTTGTCGGGCGGTGCGAGACAACAGACAGATATGGTGACCATCCTCTGTGAGCTGTGGGCTGAATTCCGTCAGGACAGTAAGCTTCACCGGTATTCTACCGTTATCAGGAACCTTATTTCTGCAGAGGGGAGTCTGTTGAGATGAGAGTGAGTGGTCGTTTTATACGGCAAATAAAGTGGTAACGCGGAAGCATAAAATAAGCCTTCGTCTTTATATACTGATAAGAGGTATATTAAGACGGAGGTTTTTTATTGTATGTCTGAACTCTTTGTGAATCTTTAAGAAGGGAGTCGCCAAATGGCGAAACAGGAATGAATGGTTTAGTTATTGTATTAATTGGTATTGTAGTACTTGGCGCGGGCTATCTGTTATACGGACGATGGCTTGCCAACAAATGGGGGCTGGACCCGAAAGCAAAAACTCCGGCCTATACGCATGAAGATGGGCAGGATTATGTTCCTTCCTCCAAACTGACGGTGTTTGCCCATCAGTTTTCTTCCATTGCAGGTGCGGGACCTGTCACCGGACCGATCCTTGCATCCGTATTCGGCTGGGTGCCGGTATTGTTATGGCTGCTGATCGGAGGTCTGTTTTTCGGAGCTGTGCAGGATTTCGGTGCATTGTATGCATCGGTTAAAAATGAAGGAAAATCGATGGGAATGATCATCGAGAAATACATCGGAAGAACCGGACGGAAATTATTTATGCTGTTCTGCTGGCTGTTTACTCTGCTGGTTATGGCAGCTTTTACCGATATGGTTGCCGGAACGTTTGTCGGAAAAGGTGTGGAAGGGATGACAAAGGCAACAAGCTATGCGAATTCCGCAGCAGCATCCATTTCCATGTTGTTTATCGTTGTTGCCATCATCTTTGGTCTGATCCAAAAAAAGGTCGGAAAAATGAAAGAGTGGGTTCGTGCAGTTGTTGCCATTGCCCTGCTGGTTGTCATGTTTATCATTGGTATGAAACTTCCGATGTATGCAACAAAGAGTACCTGGATCTATATTGTTATGGCATATCTGTTCCTTGCATCTGTCATGCCGATGTGGCTGCTTATGGAGCCGCGTGATTACATGACCACATTCATGTTGCTGGGCATGATCATTGGTGCGGTTGTCGGTGTCATTGCCGAGCATCCGACTATGAAGCTGAATGCGTTTAATGGTTTCCATGTAGATGGAAGTTATCTGTTCCCTACCCTGTTTGTAACGATTGCCTGTGGTGCGGTATCCGGATTCCACAGCCTGGTTTCTTCCGGTACTTCCTCAAAAACCATCAGTAACGAAAAAGATATGCCGATGGTAGGTTATGGAGCCATGGTAGTAGAGTCGTTGCTTGGTATTATTGCGCTGGTTGTTGTAGGTGCGGTTGCTGTCAATGGAACAAAACCGGACGGAACACCGTTTGCTATCTTCTCCAGCGGCGTTGCCGGATTCTTTGAGAAATTTGGTATCCCGGTACAGGTTGCCACGGTATTTATGACGATGTGTGTATCTGCACTGGCACTGACTTCTCTTGATTCCGTTGCGCGAATCGGACGTATGTCTTTTCAGGAGCTGTTTTACGGAGATACCACCGACACATCCAAGATGCCGGGATGGCAGAAGGTTCTGACCAACAAATATTTTGCAACAATTATTACCTTATTCTTTGGTTATTTACTGACGCTTGGCGGATACAATAATATCTGGCCACTGTTTGGTTCTGCAAATCAGTTACTTGCAGCACTTGTACTCATCGCGTTGGCAGTATTCTTAAAGACAACCGGAAGAACCGGATGGACTTTATACATACCGATGTTTGTCATGCTGGCAGTTACGTTTACCGCACTGATCCAGAAGACCATTGCACTGGTTTCCAATATTGCCAGCGGTCAGGCAACTTTCCTGGTAGACGGTCTGCAGTTTATCGTGGCAATTCTTCTGATGGTTCTCGGTGTGCTGGTTGCATTCAGCTGTCTGAAGAAACTGTTTACTGCAAAGAAGCAGGAAGCATAGTTATTTGTTCTGGTTTCTCCATTCCCGCGGAGAAACACCATAAATATTTTTGAAAGCACGGGAAAAATGAAGCTGATTTTCGTATCCGACAGCAGAGCCGATATCTGCAATGGACAGGGAAGTCAGCTTTAATAATTCCGTAGCCTTTACCATGCGGTAGTTCATAAGAAATTCCTGCGGGGAACGGCCAATCGAGTTGCGGAAGATTTTTCCGAAATAACTCCGGTTGATGCCGCATACCGCAGCGATATCTTCAATCGAAATATCATTCTGAAAATTCTGTTCAATATAATTGATCGCTTCTTTTATATAATAATCACTCATGCGTCCGCTGGAGACCAGCTTTGTCGATTTTGCCGACCGCAGCAGATAATCTAAAAACAGATACAGATGCCCGATGAGATGGAAGGAAGATTCCTGTGGCTGATTGACAATATAAAGCATTTCATCGGCAAGTTTTTCCCGTAATTCTTTGGAGTGGGAATGATAAACGGGCGCGTCTTTGCACAAGTCCGTGACACTTAAAGCCTCTTTTACACGCAGGCCGTCAAATTCAATCCACATATATTTCCACGGAAGCTGTTCATCGGCAATGTAAGTGTTGATCTGACCCGGAAAAATCATAAATCCCTGCCCGCTTTTTACGGAATAGGTCTGTGTTTCCCCCTTTGCATTGTCTGCCATAAGCGTTCCGGTTCCGGAAAGAACGTAGTGGAACAGGTAGTGGTTGCGTGTTGCAGGTCCGAACGAATGGCCGGGATCACACTGTTCATATCCAAACTGATACATGCACAGATCAATAAAATTTTCATTTGGAAAAATATTAAAAAATGTATTGCTCATGAAATACTCCTTATATACCAAAATGCGACATCACTGTCTATTATAGCACGAAATATTGCATTTGGATATAAAACTGAAAAAATACGGATATTTAAGGACGCATAAAGGTATGTTATAATCAGATTATCAAAAAAGTAAACGGATATATTGCAAAAAAGGAGAGAGGAATATGGCAAAAAGAAATATTTTCCGCAGTGTTGCGGCTGTGCTTGCACTTGGCATATGCATGACGGGGCTTGCCGGATGCGGAAATGAAAAAAGGGCAGACGGGAAAACAGAAATCGAAGTGGTTTCCTATAAACCGGAAGCAGTTAAAGCATTTGAAAAAATTGAAAAGCGGTTCAATGAAACACATGATGACATTCATCTGACGATTTCATCTCCAAATGAAGCAATGACCATTTTAAAGACACGTTTTATCCGGGAGGATTATCCGGATATCATTGCAATCGGAGGAGACATCAACTATTCCAATTTTCTGGATGCAGACCTGTTTGATGATATTTCCGATCTGGATGAAGTTCAGACCGTAAAGCAGGCATATCTGGATATGGATAAGGAGCTGGAGTTTATTCCAAAGGATGGTACGTACGCACTTCCATATGTGGCAAATGCGGCGGGAATTTTATATAACAAAGATATGTTTGAGGAAAATGGCTGGAAAGTTCCGACCACCTGGCAGGAATTTACGGCATTGTGTGATGAAATAAAGCAAAGCGGAACACTCCCGCTGTATCTGGGATTTAAGGATACATGGACCTGTATGGCTC
>DLQV01000251.1:19773-23439 GCA_002474415.1 Lachnospiraceae bacterium UBA7598 | reverse complement strand
ACTGGCAGTCGGACTTACTGATTCGGATACCTGCAATCAGGTAAATATGGGAAATACCACATTTTCCGATACTTATGGACCGGTAGCAGAAAAGATGCGTGCACTTTTGGATTACGCGGAAAAAAATCCGTATGCATACGGTTATAACGATGCCTGTACAGCATTTGCCCGCGGGGAATCTGCCATGTATCCGATCGGAAGCTATGCGATCCCGCAGATCAAATCGGTCAATCCGGATATGAATATCGGTTCTTTTACATTTCCTGCAAATGATAAGGAATCGGATAATGTATTAAATTCAGGAATTGATCTGCAGTTTTCCGTGATGAAAGCATGTAAAAACAAAGAAGCGGCATATGAAGTTTTAAAATATCTGTATGAAGATGAGACCATTCAGATTTATCTGGATGATCAGGGTGGAATTGCCTGCAAGGATGGGGATTTCGCAATTCCGGAAACACTTGAGGATATGCGCCCTTATATTGAAAACAACCGTATGGCAGATTTTCAGGATCATCATTATCCGAGCGAGATGAGTGTGGATGCCATGGTACAGACGTTCCTGCTGGATACAAGCGACAATGCACAGGAAAAGTTTTTGAAAAAATTTGATTCCGACTGGAAGCGCTATAACCGGGATCTGATTCGGAAAGTACAGGATTATCAGAAAGAACAGGAGGATGCACAATGAAAAAGAAAATGTCGAACAGGGACAAAACATTCTGGGCGGTTATCATACCGGTTGTAATCTTATTTTTTGCATTCAATACACTTCCAATGATCAAAGGTGTGATTTACAGTTTTACCAATTATAAAGGATATGGAACGTACGATTATGTCGGATTCCGGAACTATGCAGATCTGTTTACAGATTCCCGCGTGGGAAAAAGCTATGTGTTTACATTTAAATATGCACTGGTGGGAACCGTACTGGTAAATGTGTTAAGCCTGATCATGGCAGTCGGATTAAACAGTAAGATCCGTTTCAAAAGTGCGCTGCGCGGTATCTATTTCGTACCGAATATTTTAGGCGGACTTGTGATTGGTTATATTTTCAGCTTTATTTTTACTTACATTCTTCCAACCGTGGGAAATGTGTTTCACATTGGATTTTTGCAGAACAGTATTCTCGCAAGTGAAAAATATGCGTGGATCGGCGTGCTGATCGTTGGTGTATGGCAGGCAGTTGCCATGAATACCATTATTTACATTTCCGGTCTGCAGACCGTCCCGGAGGAAGTCTACGAGGCGAGCATGCTTGACGGGGCAGGCAAGTGGAAGCAGTTCTGGAAAGTAACATTCCCGCTGGTGATGCCGTTTGTAACAATTAATCTGGTACTGAGTACAAAAAATTTCCTCATGGTATTCGATCAGATCATGTCATTGACCAAGGGAGGCCCGGCACAGAGCACCGAATCCATCTCTTACCTGATTTATAAAAATGGTATGGATGGAGGACAGTTTGGATTCCAGAGTGCAAATGCAGTCATTTTCTTTATTGTGATCGTGGCGATTTCACTTTTCCAGATGACAATCATGAATAAGAAGGAGGAGCAGTTATGATGAAAGAAAAACAGAAAACAAACTGGGTACTTACGATTGTTCTGATTTTGGGGACGGTTACGGTATTTTTTCCACTGTATATGGCAGTGATCATTGCATTTAAGAAACCGAGTGAGATGACCAACGATGTGGCGGGGGCACTTTCTTTCCCAAAACAGTGGAGTTTTGAAAACTTCCGTCAGGCGATGGAAGTGACAGATTTCTGGCGTTCTCTTGGAAACAGTTTACTGATCACACTGGTTACGATCGTACTGGCAATCCTGATCCACTCGATTGCAGGCTATGTGATTGGACGCGGCATGGCAAGAAGAAAAAGTTTTCGTTTTATCTATCTGTATATTGTCAGCGGTATGTTTGTTCCGTTTTCCATCTTAATGATGCCTCTGGTAAAGCAGACGGCACACATGGGACTTGGAAACCGCGCGGGTGTCATTCTGTTGTATCTGGTATTTTATATGCCAATGAATGTCCTGCTTTACAGCGGATACTTAAAAAATATCCCGGAAGCACTCGAAGAAGCAGCAGATATTGACGGGGCAAGCACCTGGACCACTTACTGGAAAGTGGTATTTCCGATGATGAAACCGATGCATGCGACGGTTGCGATCCTGACAGCCCTTGGAACATGGAACGATGTTATGACACCGCTTGTAATCATGTCCGGAACCGGACAGAATACACTGCCACTGGCACAGCTTAATTTCCAGACACAGTTCGGAACCAACTACAATCTGGCATTTGCCTCCTATATTCTGGCATTGATTCCGATCCTGATTTTCTACGTGGTATGTCAGAAGCAGATTTTAAATGGTGTGGCAAATGGTGCCGTCAAAGGATAAAGAATAAAATGAGGTGACTTCTATGGCAATTATATACAATCCAAATAAAAAAATATTTACCCTGCATACGGCTCATACAACTTATCAGATGCAGGTCGATCCACTGGGATATCTGCTGCATCTGTACTACGGAGAAAAAACCAACAGTTCCATGGATTATGTCTTAACCTATGCAGACCGCGGATTTTCCGGAAATCCTTATGCAGCGGGCATGGACCGCACTTATTCGCTGGATGCGCTGCCACAGGAGTATCCTTCTCTTGGCACCGGGGATTACCGCAATATTGCACTGAATATCAGAAATGAAAAAGGGGTGGAAAGTGCGGATCTGCTTTTTAAAAGCTATGAAATCCGAAACGGTAAATACCGGTTGCAGGGGCTTCCGGCTGTCTGGGCAGACGAAGAAGAAGCGCAGACACTGGAAATTGTCCTTGCAGATGAAAACGCACAGGTTGAAGTGCATCTGCTGTATGGAGTTCTGGAAGAAACCGATGTCATTACCCGGAGTGTTCAAATTAAAAATACGGGAACCGGACAGATTACGATCGAAAAGGCAGCGGCAGCCTGTCTGGATTTTGTACAGGGAGAGTTTGATGTCCTGCGGTTTTATGGAAAGCATGCCATGGAGCGGAATCTGGAGCGTACCCCGCTGGGACATGGAACCATTGCATATGGCAGCCGCAGGGGAACGTCCAGCCATCAGTATAATCCGGCAGTGATTCTGGCGGAAAAAGGGACAACAGAGATGGCAGGCAGCTGCTATGGAATGTTATTTGTATACAGCGGGAATTTCTCCTGTGAGGCAGAAAAAGACCAGTTCAACCAGACGCGCCTGCTTCTCGGGTTAAATGAAGAACTGTTCTCATATCCACTCGCGGGCGGAGAAACATTTACAGTGCCGGAAGTCATTTTATCCTATTCGGCAGATGGATTGTCAGCGCTGTCGCAGCAGTATCATAACTGCATCCGCAACCATGTGTGCCGCAGCAAATATGTCCATATGCAGCGGCCGGTGCTGATCAACAGCTGGGAGGCAGCCTATTTCGATTTTACGGGAGATACGATCGTGGATCTGGCAAAAGAAGCCGCTTCTCTTGGAATTGATATGGTAGTGATGGATGACGGCTGGTTCGGGAAAAGAAACGATGACAATTCTTCCCTTGGTGACTGGCAGGTTAATGAAAAAAAGCTGGGGGGCAGCCTGTCACAGCTCATTACCCGTGTGCATGAGCAGGGGGTGAAATTCGGCATCTGGATCGAGCCG
>DLQV01000251.1:3223-19700 GCA_002474415.1 Lachnospiraceae bacterium UBA7598 | reverse complement strand
GGCGCATCCGGACTGGGCGATCCGGATTCCGGGGAAAAAGCCGGTGCGCTCGAGAAACCAGTTACTGCTTGATTTTTCCAGAAAAGAAGTGCGCGACTGTGTATTTGATCAGATCTGTGCCGTGCTTGATCAGGGAAAAATTGATTATGTCAAGTGGGATATGAATCGCAGCATGGCAGATGTCTATGCCGGAAATCTTTCCTATGATTATGTGATTGGTGTCTATGATTTTCTGGAGCGCCTGTGCAGCCGGTATCCGGATCTTCTGCTGGAGGGATGCAGCGGTGGCGGTGGCAGGTTTGACGCGGGAATGCTTTATTATTCCCCACAGATCTGGTGCAGTGATAATACCGATGCGATCAACCGCACAAGAATTCAGTATGGAACTTCGTTTTTCTATCCGGTTTCCGCGATGGGGGCGCACGTTTCTGCGGTGCCGAATCACCAGACCGGACGGGTGACAAGTTTCCATACCCGCGGGGTGACGGCGATGGCGGGAACTTTCGGTTACGAATTAAACCCGGCGCTTTTATCGGATGAGGAAAAACAGCAGATCCGGGAGCAGATCAAAACGTACAAGAAGTACGAAACGCTCATTAACGAGGGAACATATTGGCGGCTGTCCGATCCGTTTACGGATGAAATTGCGGCATGGATGTCCGTCTCAGAGCAACAAGATCATGCACTGGTAAGCGTTGTGCGTCTTATGGCAGAGGCGAATCAGGCAGCCGTTTATGTCCGCCTGCGTGGGTTAAAACCGGATGCCGTGTATCTGGAAGAACAAAGCGGCAGACAGTATTCCGGTGCAGCGCTTATGCATGCGGGAATTCCACTTCCACCGTTTACCGGAGAATATGAGGCATATCAGTTTGCTTTTACAGAGCTGAAAGAGGCTGGAGCATTATATAAAAAAGTGCGGAAATGGTGTGACTGGAATGCCAGAAATCGCGTGGTTATCAGCATTTACGGGGGCTCTGGTTCCGGGAAAACAACACTTGCAACGGCAGTGCAGCAGTACTTTTTAAATGACGGAACTGGCTGTTATCTGCTCTCGGGCGATGATTATCCACACCGGATTCCAAAACGCAACGATGAAGAACGGATGCGTGTGTATAAAGAAGCCGGAGAAGACGGACTGCGTGGATATCTCGGGACGCAGAAGGAGATTGATTTCGACCGGATCAATGAGGTGCTTGCGGCATTTCACGAGGGAAAAGATACGATCACATTGCGGCATATGGGACGGGAAGATGGCGAGATCTCATCGGAAGAAACCGATTTTTCCGGAATATCCGTATTGCTTCTGGAGTGGACCCACGGAGGCAGTGACGATTTACATGGTGTAGATCTGTCCGTCTTTCTGGAAAGTTCCCCGGAGGAGACAAAAGAGCGGCGCATCCGCAGAAACCGCGATGAGAATGCCGCAAGTCCGTTTATCTGCCACGTGGTAGAACTGGAACAGGAAAAACTCGAAGTGCAGCGCAAAAATGCAGGATTGATTGTTGGAAAGGACGGAAGTGTTTATGAACAGTAAACCGATGCTCAATGCGTATCCAGACAGTCTTGGAGGAAATCTTGGGGATATCGTAACAATGCTGAAAACGGAGGCTTTGCAGGATGTATTTTCTTCCTTTTACATTCTGCCGAGCCTGTACCATTCCGATCTCGACCGGGGATTTTCCGTGATCGACTATGACCTGAATGAGCAGCTTGCCAACCGGGAAGATCTTGACCAGTTAAAGAATATGGGAATCGATCTGAAACTCGATTTTATTTTAAACCATGCTTCCGCACAGTCCCCGCAGTTTCGGGATCTTGTGGAAAAAGGGGAGGCTTCTGCGTACCGCGATTTTTTCATCGACTGGAACCGCTTCTGGGAAGGGCATGGAACCATGACAGAGGAAGGCTATATCCAGCCGGAAGAAAGCTGTCTGAAGCAGATGTTTTTCCGCAAACCCGGGCTGCCAATCCTGATGGTGGAATTTCCGGATGGAAAAAAAGTGCCGTACTGGAATACCTTTTATCAGGAAGTGCATGGCAGACAGTATCTCGGACAGATGGATGTAAACATCCAGTCACCAAAAGTGTGGGAGTTTTATCGTGAAACACTGGAGAAAATAGCCTCTTACGGCGCGGCGATCGTGCGGCTGGATGCCTTTGCCTATGCGCCGAAAGCACCGGGAAAGAAAAACTTCCTCAATGATCCGGAGACGTGGGAACTTTTACAGAAGATCCATGCGCTGGCAGAACCTTTGGGACTTACGCTTTTACCGGAGATCCACGCAGCGTATGACGAGAAAATATATGAGACACTTGCCGAGAAAGGCTATGCGACTTATGACTTTTTCCTGCCGGGACTGGTCATTGATGCGATTGAGAACAGGCGCGGAACATACCTTGCGGCATGGGCGAAGGAGATTGTGGAAAAGAAGATCTCCACGGTCAACATGCTTGGCTGTCACGACGGCATCCCGCTTCTGGACTTAAAGGGGCTGCTTCCGGAAGAGGAGATCCAGTCGTTAATTGACCGGATCGTATCCCGTGGAGGCATGGTCAAAAATTTACATGGACAAAAGAATCTGTATTATCAGGTAAATGCCACGTACTACAGTGCATTAGGAGAGGCGGATGAAAAAATGCTTTTAGCGCGTGCCATCCAGATGTTTATGCCGGGTAAACCGCAGATCTGGTATCTGGATCTGTTTGCCGGAAAAAATGACCATGAAGCGGTGCTGCGTGCGGGGGAATCCGGACATAAGGAAATCAACCGTACAAATCTTTCCGGTGATCAGATTGCGGAAGGACTGAAAAAAGATGTGGTTCAAAAACAGCTTGCGTTAATCCGCATGCGAAATACCCATAAGGCTTTTTCGGAAGGGGCAGAGGTAACTGTTTCCGGAGGGGAGAGTTCTCTGGAAATCCGCTGGGAATATGACGGAGCTTTTGCTGGGCTGCGTGTAAATTTTGAAGATGGGACTTATAGAATAGAAAGTAATTGAGAACAAAATAATATTGTATGTGAAAAACAAATAATATGAAAACAGGAAGGAGATGCAGAAACACGTGTATCTCCTTCTTATGGGTTTAAATCCATGAGTTCATTTCCGTGGTTACACAGCCATTTTTTAGCGGTTTTATAATCTGGCAGTACCCGCTCCACCTGCGCCCAGAAACGCGGCGAGTGGTTCATCTCCAGCCTGTGGCACAGCTCATGGACCACAACATAGTCGAGCACTTCCGGCGGCGCTTTCATAAGCAGACAGTTAAAGTTAAGATTGCCTTTTGCACTGCAGCTTCCCCAGCGGGTATGCTGGTTTCGTATGGTGATTCTGCCGTAGGTCACACCGACAATTGGTGCATAAAACTGTACCCGTTCCGGAATTACACGCAGTGCTTCATCTGCAAGTGCCTGCAATTCCCCGGGATTTAAGGGTGCGGCTTTCGGGTGTGCTGCTTCCTCTTTTTGTTTTTGTTCCATTTTCCGGAGATGGGCATACAGCCAGTCCGATTTCTCCTCGACAAATTTACGGATCTGCCAGTCCGCCATCCAGTAAGGAGCCCTTACCAGAACCGTTAAATCCGGACGGATTTCCAGTGCAACGCTTTTTCTTTTACTTCGGATCACCCGAATCTGTGGTTTTTCCATTTCGTTTCCATTCCTAATATTATATATGTATAACGGGTGTTTTATGTTATGCCATAATTGTAACATCATTTTATTGGAATTCAAGGACAAATCTTATAAGAAAAGTGTCAAATCTTGTCAGAAAAGTGTTGCGGGGAGAAGAAAAAAGGCGTATCATAAATTTATAGTACCTTTGTACCAAAAAAATGAAAGGATGAGAAAAATGCAAGGTCAAAAGAAAATGGAAGAGTTTTACCGTAATCTGAAGGTAGGGGTAAAACTAAAGTATGCGTTTATAACGATAATTGTAACATTTGTTGTTGCTATGGCAGTTGCTCTTGTTGCTATTATTATGATGAATGTAGATACGCATAAATTTTATAATGAGTCATATGCAAACAGTACACGACAGCTGGAGATCCGTAAGGATGTGCAGCTGGTAGGAAAGTATATTTTGTGGTCAATGACAACGGATAATGAAAGTGCGACCAAAAGCTATCTGGATTCTGCTGATAAGTATGGGGATGAAGTGGCAACAACTGTGGCAAAGCTTAGTAAATCTTTCAAGGACAAGAAGAAAGTACAGGAACTGCAAAGTGCAATCACGGAGTTGAAAAAACAGCGGGAAACAGTAATGCAGCTTGCAAACCAAAATAAAAATGAAGAAGCACTTGCATTGTTTAATTCTGATTATAACGATGCAACTGTAAAATTACAGAATGTTTTGGTTGAAATTGGAAAAATGGCATCTGCAGAGGCAAAATCGCAATATACAATGGCGAGAGTAACCGGAATTGTGAGTATTATATTGATGATTCTGATTGCGGTTGTGAGTGTTCTGTTTTCAAATGTGATTCGGGCAACAATTACTAAGAGTATATTGGAACCAATTCAGGAAATCGGTGGGGCCACTGAGAGATTGAAAGCAGGGGATCTGAATGTGGATATTGAATATCAATCAGAAGATGAACTTGGTGTTCTGGCTGATAATTTTGCTCATGCATGCGCAATGTTACAGGAGATTGTATCAGATACCAGTAAGCTGTTGGGCGAGATGGCAGAAGGGAATTTCAGCGTTTCCAGTGAAAATTCGGAGATTTATATTGGAGAGTTTCAGGAGCAGTATCAATCCATCAGTAAATTAAAACATGAGCTGAGTGATACATTGACACAGATTAATGAAGCATCTGAGCAGGTAGCAGCAGGATCGGATCAGTTAGCAGGTGGTGCGCAGTCTCTGGCAGAAGGAGCAACCGATCAGGCAGGAGCAGTGGAAGAGCTGACTGCTACGGTAGAAAATGTCAGTGGCATTGCCGAGACGAGTGCACAGACAGCGGCAGATGCATATCAGAATGTACTTACAGCTGTGGATAATGCAGGAAAGAGCAGAGAAGATTTAAAGGCATTGACAGATGCATTGGAGCGGATCAGCAGTACTTCTATGGAAATTCAGAATATCATTGGTTCCATCGAAGATATCGCAAGCCAGACCAATCTGCTTTCTTTAAATGCCTCCATAGAAGCTGCCCGTGCGGGAGAGGCCGGAAAAGGCTTTGCAGTTGTCGCAGATCAGATTGGAAAACTGGCTGGAGACAGCGCAAAAGCAGCTGTTAATACCCGTGATCTGATTGAAAAATCTTTACAGGAGATTGAGAGCGGAAATCAAATTACAGAAAAAACGGTTACTGCACTGAACAGCATTCTCGAAGCAATGAACAGTTTTGCGGATGTGGCAAAGACATCCAGCACAAATTCCAACGAGCAGGCAGATATGTTGAAACAGATTGAGCAGGGAATCGAACAGATTTCCGGTGTTATTCAGAGCAATTCCGCATCTGCGGAAGAGACTTCTGCAACAAGCCAGGAGCTTTCCGCACAGTCGGAAGGACTGAAAAATCTGGTTGGCAAGTTTAAGCTGGCAGAGTAGGAGAACAGAAATAAATAACACATAAGACATCACAAAAAGGAACCCTGTCCGGGGATATATCCGGATAGGGTTCCTTTTTGTGATTTTGTGATTTGTAGCTGTCAGATGTGTTTCGTCTAAAATATTAGAGTGTTGTTTTTGCAATGTATAAAATAAAAAATACAATGGTCAATTGCTGGAATAGTTTTACAATGGGTGAAAAGAAATATAAGACGGAAAGGGCAAAAATATGACAGGAGATAAGAAGCGGCAAAGGGTATATACACCAAGAAAAATTACGCTTGGAACAGCAATTGGATATGGAATTTCCGATTTCGTTGGCGGTGGTTCTATGACTATTGTCGGAGCCTGGATGTTGTTTTTCTATACAACATACTGTGGGCTTACAGCTGTTCAGGGAGCACTGATTATCAGTGCAGCCCGTATTGTAGATGCATTTACAACTTTGATAATGGGCAGTCTGACAGACAATTTTTATAAAACAAAGCTAGGGAAGAGATTTGGCAGAAGACATTTTTTCCTGTATATTGGAGCTCCATTGCTTCTGATTTATGCAGTGCTGTGGATCAGCGGAATGAATTTTGCATATTATCTGGTAACTTATCTGGCATTTGAAGTAGTTCTCAGTGGAGTATTGATCCCATATGAAACACTTCCTACAGAGATGACAGACGATTACAATGCGCGTACAAAAATGTCAACGGCCAGAATGTTTGTCTCTGCAGGAGCAACATTTCTTGCAACGTTTCTTCCGGGCCAGTTGTTTAAGATTCTTGGTCAGAACACAGCTGCTCCTTTTTTAATCAACGGAACAATTTTTGCGGTTATTTTTGCTGCCTGTGTGCTGATAACAGCTTTAACAACCTGGGAAAAACCGGTTGAAGAAATTGCAAATATACAAAAAGAGAAAACTTCGGTTCGTGAAATTTTACATGATTATATTTCGACATTTCATCTGAAAAGTTTTCGTAAACATATAGCAATTTATCTTTTCTCATTTACCGGGAAGGATACATTTAATACGGTATTTGCATATTTTTGTACATTTTCGCTGGGAGTAAGTGCTACAG
Organism: Lachnospiraceae bacterium UBA7598; assembly: GCA_002474415.1. GTDB lineage: Bacteria > Bacillota > Clostridia > Lachnospirales > Lachnospiraceae > Roseburia. Next base: position 13,078 of record DLQV01000251.1, on the reverse strand, counting down.
TTGCTGCAAATATGTTGTCATTATCAGTGGTTGGACTTGTTGTTACACTTGTAGCAGGGGGGCTGATGGTAAAATTCGGACCCAAATTTTTATATGTATTTGCATACAGTCTGATGTTGTGTATGCTGTGTTTTTATTACGCAGTATTTAAAATTCAGCCGGAGCATCATATTGTGATCGTTTTGTTTTTTATTTCACTGGTATATCAGATTGGAAGAGCTATTCTTGAGTTTACTCCATGGAATGTATTTCCTTTTATTCCGGATCTGGATGAACTGGTAAGTGGGAAAAAGCGTGCAGGAATTTATGCAGCCGTGATGACATTTGGAAGAAAATCGACTGTGGCTCTTGCAACTATGGCAACCGGGTTCATACTTGACATGAGCGGCTTTGTCGAAGGGGCGCATTCACAGACAGATGCAGTGCAGCAGGCGATTGCTCTGATTCTGTTATTTGGAACGGGAACATTGGTTCTTATTGCGCTTTTAACCGCCCTGACATTTAAATTAAACAAGAAATCGCACCAGACCATTGTAGATGAGATTAATCGTTTAAAAGCAGGCGGTAAAAAGGAAGATGCAACGGAAGCTACAAAGTATGTGGTAAAACAACTTACAGGTATTGATTATGAAAAAGTCTGGCCACAGTCATAACTTTGCACCGGGGTGGCCGCAGATATAATTTTGCATATATTGCCTGGGAGAAACAGAAAATGTTTTTTTAAAGGCTCTGTAAAAACATGAATAGTCCGGGAATCCGGATTCTTCCGCAGCCTGAAGAATGGAGATTCCGGAGTGCATCTTGTTGCAGGCGTTTTCCAGACGCAGGGAGAGCACATATTGATGCACAGAGATATCCATATACTCATGAAAAATTCGTGAAATATATCCCTTGGTCACAAAAAAATGTCTGGAGAGTGTCTCAAGGGATACATCCTCTGCTATATGCGAGTGGATATAATAAAGAATGTTATTAAACAGATCTGTGATTGGTGTACGGTTTGGAAAATTATCTGAGTGAAATATGATACGGTTTATGTGTACAAAGATTTCACCCATTAATGAAAAAATCATGGTTTTGTTTAATAAATCGGTATTTTCTTTTTCATCTATTAATCGCAAGAACAGAGAGTACAGTAACTTGGAGGAATTAAGATCCGGTCGTATGTGAAGAATACCGTGTTCTTTTGCACAATCCCACATATAATTCAAACCCGGCTCTTTTGATATAAATTGTTCCCAGAAAGAATATGATATCCAGAAAACAATACGGTGGTATTGGGATCCGTCAGGAATATCAAAATTTGTAGGATAATGCAGTGCGTTTGGGGAAAATAAAAAAATATCCCCGTTTTTAGCATGATACAATTGATTATTTCCCGCAATATCAATCGCATTGGAAAGAAGAAGATAAATTTCATAAAAGTCATGAGCATGGGGCTGGACCTTTAACCCCGGCTTGTCTGAATAATTATAAATTTCATAATCGGGTGATTTCATATATTGACGTTGCTGAAAAAAATCATTGTTGTGTTTCATATCTGAGACTCCTGCGGTATTCTGTTATAGTATGCAAAAAGTATACCATAAAATCCCGTTTGGAACAAAATTAAATATTTTGGGTATCTGATAATATTATAAACTCATTTTTCCGGGTGGTCAGAATTCCCTCGTCCCGCATTTTGCCAAGCTCTTTGGAAAGCGCACTGCGGTCGACATTCAGATAGTCCGCCAGCCCCTGCCGGTCAAACGGAATCTTAAAATGATTGCTGCCGGCTTTTGCCGCCTGGTTTGACAGATAGACAAGCAGCCGCCCGCGGATCGTTTTCGGGGTTGTACAGAAAATCCGCTGGGAGAGCGCGAGATTTTTGCGCAGGGAGATCTGCAGCAGATTCCGGATAAATTTTGGCTGCCAGGTGCTTGCGGGATGCGGCGTGTGGACGAGAATATCCAGATCCCAGAACAGAATATCGGTCTGCTGGGCAGCAACCGCATCGACCATCAGTGTTTCGCGGGAAAATGCATAAGTTTCCCCGAAAACCTGTCCGGCACCGACATTACTCAAAATGCTTTTGCTGCCCCACAGATCAAGATTTTCAATATTAACGCTTCCGGAAAGTACCAGCCCGATTTCGTGCGTGGTGCATCCGGCAGACAAGATCACTTCATTTTTTTCAAAATGTTTCTGGCGCATACCGCCCAGAGAGAGCATTTCTTTATATTCTGATTCTTCCATGCCAAGGCACAGGGGATTTTTTAAATAGATCATGAGTTTCTCCTGATGTTATTTGATAAAATAAGTATATGCAAATTTGTGTCACAGGGCAAGAAAAAGTGAACCACTCAAATAGTTATGACAATATATAAGTGAAAGGCAAAGAAAACTGCTTTTTAAAATTCGTGTACACGGGAAGTAACCAATATGACAATTCAGGAACTGGAACAGTGCATTGTGCGCTACGGAACAGAAATTTATTCCTTTTGCATGCACCTGACAAAACAAAAAGAGGCTGCGGACGATCTGTATCAGGATACCTTTCTGGAAGCAACCAAAAAGATCGCATCCATCCGGTATGAGGATAACCCGAAAAGTTACCTGTTGTCCATCGCCATCCGCCTGTGGAAAAACCGCGTGCGGAAACTGGCGTGGAGAAACAGGATTGCGCCGCAGACCGCAGAGGAAAGCGCCGTGGACAATGTGAAAAGTGCACAGGAAGACATGGCAGAATCACAGGTCCGCAAAGAAGAAGCGCAGCAGTTGTGGCAGGCAGTTGACCGGTTGGCCGACACTTACCGCATTCCCCTGTTGTTGTACTATATGGAAGACCAGAGCATTGCAGAGATCGCAAAACTTCTGGCAATCCCGCAGGGCACCGTAAAAAGCAGACTGTACAAAGCCAGAAAATTGTTGGAAAAAGAATTGGAGGATTACTTTTCATGAGAGAACTGGATGAGTGGTTAAAACAAAATCTTATTTCCGACTGTGTTCCAGAAGAACGCCTGAATGCAGAAATTTTAAAAAAGGCAAAGGAGACACAGACTATGAAGCATAAAACAACATTCCGTTCCAGCGTGGCAGCAGCGGCAACGATAGCAATACTGGCGGTCGGTTCAATATCGGTATACGCCGCATACCGTTATCTCACCCCTTCACAGGTGGCAGACCGGATGACGGAGGATGGCGCACTGGCAAAAGCATTTGAAAGCAAAGATGCAATTCTGGTTAATGAGACGCAGAAATCTGCGGGCTATGATGTCACACTTATGGGAATTGTTTCCGGGAAGAATCTTTCTTCGGCAGCACCGAAGGAAAGCCGGACGGAGATAAGTAAAGAGAAAACTTATGTTGTAGTGGCAATTGAGAGAGGGGATGGAAAGCCCATGCCGGGGATAATGGATGACGATTACCAGACTTTTTGTGTATCACCACTGATCCATGGCGAACGTTTGGTTGATGTCAACAACGGTACGTTGAGCGCGGGGGCACAGGCATTTGTGCAGGACGGTGTGCAGTATCAGATTTTAGAGTGCGACAATCTGGAGATTTTTGCAGATATGGGTGTCTACATCGGCGTGGTTGAAAGTTTTGGACAGGAAGCGCAGGCATTTGCGATGGACGGGACGACGGGGGATTATACGGTCAACCAATCGTATGACGGGCTGAAAGCACTGTTTGTCCTTCCTCTGGATAAATCAAAAGCGGACGATGCAGCAGCGAAGGCTTATTTTGTTCAAAACGATGCAAGGGAGAATACGCAGACCAAAACGGATGAAGAAAGTATTGTCACAGATAGTAAACAGACTTCAGAGGAAAGTGCGCTTGCAAATGAATGGGTGCAGAAATTGACAAAACTTGGTACGCTATCAACAGAGGAGGCACAGGAGTATATCAGGCAACATGCCAAAACTTTATGGCAGGAGACTTACACACCGGATGCAGACAACAATATTCATGTGCAGTCGGATGCTGAGGTGGCAGATTACAGCATAAAAACATTGCCGGAAGAAACTGGTGTTGAGACGGTCCTTGCATTCTCTTCCGATGGAACGCTTGCGGGAACATTTGGGGATACCATTGTGAAAAATGAGGATGGAACGTATACATATACCGTGTATTGTCCTGTGAACATGAAATAAGAACAATAAATAATAATGAATATTATAAGGAAAATAATACAATTTTTATATTGATTCTTGGCTTGTTCCTGCATATAATATAAGTGAAATTAAACAATGGAGGTGTCTGTTATGGCAATTGCATCTGATTTTTTACAGAGTCTTGTTCCAATTTCACAATTCAACAAAGGGCAGGCTGCAAAGATATTTGATAGACTTCGTTCCGAAAAAGAACTGATTGTTTTAAAAAATAACCAGCCTTCTGCAATTATTCTGTCACCCGAAGAGTATACAAGATTAACGGAGATTGAGGAAGATTATTTTCTTTTATTGGAAGCAAATAAACGTTTGGATGATAACGGGAATAAAGAGACTGTTTCGTATGATTCAGTGATGAAACATTTGGGTATCAGTGAAGCAGAGCTTTTGGAAGCGGAGGATGCAGATATCGAATGATATGGAGTATTGAGTTTTTAGAGGAAGCGGAAAAGGATATGAAAAAACTTGACCATTCAGCTCAGATACAGGTGTTAAAAGGAATTAGAAAAGTCAGCCAGAATCCGTTGTCAGTGAGGGAAGGTGGATATGGAAAACCATTGGGTAATAAAAGTGGAACAAACCTTACCAATCTTATGAAGATAAAGTTCAGAGATTTGGGGATACGGGTTGTCTATAAGGTTGAGAGAGTGGACGGAGTTATGAAAATTATTGTTGTTTCTGCCAGAACGGATGAACAGGTTTATAATGAGGCAGCAAAAAGAAGAGATAAGTATGATTTGTAATTAAACGGGATTTCCGGGAGGCAAAAGCCTCCAGTTTTTATGTCACACGCCAATTTTCTTCTGAAACAGTTCCCTGATAATTTTTGCCGTATCCTCCACTCCGAAATCATCGGATTTGATACAGAGATCATAATTTTTCACATTGCCCCAGTCCGTCTTTGTAAAATGCTTGCAGTGAACCGCACGCTCGTGGTTCACCTTTTTTACTTTTGCGGCAGCAGCATCCGCGGAAAGATGGTCACGCTCTGCCACTCTTGCGGCTTCGGCAGCGGCATCCGCGGAAATAAATACATGATAAGCACAGGGATGGTCTTTTAATATGTAATTTGCCAGCCGGCCGACGATGACGCAGGATTCTTTTTGCGCAAGGGAACGGATGACTTCCGTTTCTTTCTGGAAAAGCTGGTCAACCTTTGGCAGATCAGCCTGTTCCAGTGGTCCGGCATACCATGCAAAGAAATTGTGGAGAACCGGATTTTTTAACGCCTGTTCATTCTGCTCGACATACTCCGGGGTATATCCGCTTTTTTCCGCGGAAAGCCGGATCAGTTCCGAATCATAATAATGAAAGCCAAGTTGTTCGGCAATTTGTTTTCCAATCTCGCGGCCGCCGCTTCCGAACTCACGGGAGATGGTAATGACATAGTTGGAAGCAGAGCCGGTTGCAGAGTCGGCAGCAACGTTCTCATTTTTTCCAAGCAGTGCATCCCGCTGGCTGCCGAATGCCCGGTTGATAATGCCGACTAAAGTTCCGACCAGAATAGCGGCAATAATGGTGCCGGCACCGACACTTCCGAGACTGTGCAGCATGACAAGACAGGTAACGGCGGAGACAACAACCATTGTGCAGTCAAATCCGATTTTTACCTTGGAAAATTCAATGTTTGTGACAGTGGAAACCGCCTGCATACAGCCTTCCCCGGCAAGCGGAATCAGGTCTGCCGGTAAATAAAAAAAGATACCGAATGCGACAAATACTGTGCTGGCAAGTACCATCACGATACGGATTGCCAGGTTGTGCGGTGTCGGAAGATAGGACACCATGTAATTACAAAAGGTGGTAAAGTATCCGAATACAACGCCGACGAGAATCTGCAGAAGCTGCACAGGTTTGAACTTTTTGCGAAGCAGCAGAATCTGGATAAGCACCAGTACAATGTGGAAAAGAATCGTGGCTTTTCCCATCTCAATGCCCCAGACACAGGTTATGGTGTAGGGAATCGAACTGACCGGGGATACACCGAGGTTGGATTTTACGGACAGTGCGATGCCGATTGTCATAATAAAAAGCCCGATAAAATACATGGGGATTCTTACTTTTAAGTGTTTCATTTGTGAGTTCCTTCTTTCTGAATTTTTGTCATATTTTCATAGACACGGCCAAGCAGTTCCTGCAACAACCTTGCATCGGAATCGGAAAAGCCTTCCAGCGCTTTGGCTTCGATGTGTGCAAACTCCTGGCTGAGCCGGTCGGCATATTTTCTGCCGAGTGGTGTAAGGTACACATGATAGGAGCGGCGGTTGCCACCATCCGTTCTGCGCTCAATATAGCCTTTGCTCTCCATACCGTTTAAAATAGCGGTCAGTGATGCCGGTTCGATATGGCACGACACTGCGATTTCCCGCTGGATTGCCCCGTCATGATTGATGAGATAGTCGAGAATTTTTGGCTGTCCGGGGGTCAGTCCGGTATCTTTGACGCTTGCGACCAGCGATTTCTGAAACAGGAAATGGTCGGACATCAGAAGATAATGAAGTGATTCTTTCATAAAATAAAAAGTCTCCTTTGTTAGTATTCTAATTGTTAGAAACCTAATAAATAATAAAACATGAGAACAGATTTGTCAACGTTCGTAATTTTCAATTGAAATTTCCTCCCTTTAATGGTAGAATAAATGCATAGTTACAGGCACATAACGGTCGAATTTTTGTGCAATATGTCTAATAACAGAGGCGGAACAGTGGAAGACGGGCGTTGAAACTTTCACCGTGGAAAGCACCGGAAACAACCGTGAAAGCCGAAATGATTTACATAGTATGTGGAGGTTTTTTATATGGCAAGATTTACATTACCGAGAGATTTATACCATGGAAAGGGAGCACTCGAAGCCCTGAAAACATTCAAAGGAAAGAAAGCACTCATCTGCGTGGGCGGCGGCTCGATGAAACGATTTGGTTTCCTTCAGAAAGCAGAAGATTATTTAAAGGAAGCAGGGATGGAAGTAAAGCTTTTCGAGGGCATTGAGCCGGATCCATCTGTTGAGACCGTTATGAAAGGTGCGGCCGTTATGCAGGAGTTTGAGCCGGACTGGATTGTTGCCATGGGCGGTGGTTCTCCGATTGATGCGGCAAAAGCAATGTGGATCAAATATGAGTATCCGGACATTACTTTCGAGGATATGTGCAAGGTATTCGGCATTCCGGCATTGCGCAACAAAGCACATTTCTGTGCGATTTCCTCGACTTCCGGAACGGCAACAGAAGTTACTGCTTTTTCCATCATTACAGATTATGAGAAGGGTATCAAGTATCCGATCGCAGATTTTGAGATTACACCGGATGTTGCGATCGTTGATCCGGAGCTGGCAGAGACCATGCCGCAGAAACTGGTGGCACATACCGGAATGGATGCAATGACACATGCCATCGAGGCATATGTTTCCACGGCGAACTGCGATTTTACCGATCCGCTTGCACTCCATGCGATTAAGATGATCCAGAGTGATCTGATCCCGTCTTACAACGGGGATATGGAAAAGAGAGATTCCATGCACAATGCACAGTGTCTGGCCGGTATGGCATTTTCCAATGCACTTCTTGGTATTGTACATTCCATGGCACATAAGACAGGTGCAGCGTTTGCGGATTATGGCGCACACATCATCCACGGCGCAGCCAATGCGATGTATCTGCCGAAGGTTATCGCATTTAATGCAAAGGATGAGACGGCAAAGAAACGTTACGGCGAGATTGCAGATTTCATGAAACTTGGCGGAAACACACTGGATGAAAAGGTGGAACTTCTGATCGCACATCTGCGCAAGATGAACGATGATCTGAACATTCCGCACTGCATCAAAAACTACGGCGCAGACAGCTTCCCGACCGAGCAGGGCTTTGTACCGGAGGAGGTATTCTTAGAGAGACTTCCGGAGATTGCTGCCAATGCAATCCTTGACGCCTGCACAGGTTCCAATCCAAGACAGCCAAGTCAGGAGGAGATGGAGAAACTCTTAAAGTGCTGTTACTACGATATCGATGTAGATTTTTAAACACAAAGGATAAGCGTTATACCATAGTTATAGAAAATTGCCCTGCGGTTTTACCGGCCGCAGGGCTTTTCTTTTTATAAGCGTGTATTCTGTGTATAAAAAACAAAAAAATTGTGATAAAATAACGTTATGCTGATGGAAACCGGCATGGAAAACAGATGGTGTAAAAAGGGTCTGGAAATGAAAAAGATTGAGAAGAAAAACATAGGGATGTTCTTTCTTATGCTGATGATTCTTCTGGCTGTGGTTATCCCGTTATTTGTGTTTACGGGTGGTCAGAAATATTACGACAGAGGTGTTACTCTGGATCGGCATTGGGATGTGACGATAAATGAAAAAACATATACAAATGTAACACTCAGCAAATTTACATTTCCCATGACGAATAAGGGAGATGTTGTGACGCTTTCCCATCATATGACGGAACATTACAAGGGTGTGAATCCGGTGCTGCGCTGTGAGTTTATTCATACAAAAATCGAAGTCCATATGAATAATACGCTCATCTATTCGTATGGACAGAAAGATTTTAAAGAGGGTAAGATGCTTGGATACGGGGTACATTACATTGAATTCCCGAATGACTATCTGGGGAAAACATTGCAGATTACCCTGACGGTTTCGGAAAACAGCGCATTTAACGGAATCAGTTCGATGCTTCTGGGAAATGAAGGAACATTGATACAGGAATCCCTTGTGCAAAACAGATTCCGGCTTGCTATTTCGATGTCACTGATCGTGTTTGGTATCCTTATGGCAGGTGTTTCGATGGTCGCAAGTATACAGAACCGGGTGTACGTGCGGCTGTTCTGGGTTGCATTGTTTTCCCTGTTACTCGGTGGATGGACACTGTGCAATAATAATCTGATCATATATTTTACCCAGAATCTGAAGGCAAAAGCATATATGGAATATCTGACGCTGTATGCGGGAGCATTGCCTCTGATGTTATATTTTTATCCGTCAGTGACAGATAAAACGAGAAAGAAAGGGTTTCGTATTTTCTACCAGATTTTACTTGCCGCGCAGAGTCTGTTTTTTGTGGCTGCTTTCGTGTTACAGGAATTGAATCTGGTGCATCTTCCGCAGCAACTGAAAATATGTCATGGACTGATGGCGCTGGAACTGCTTTTTATTATCCTGATTGTGGTGGATGATATCCGGTGCCGCAGAAAATATGACAGGGCGCTGCAGATCGGAATGATCGCAATCCTGATTGTGATTCTGTTTGAAGTGATCCGGTACAATGTGCAGAAATATTTTGTGCATTTTGGAGGAAATGAGTATACCAGTTCCGTATGTTATGGGGCATTGTTTATTGTAGTGGCATTGTTGCTGGACTATACCGGGAAAATTTCCCGTGGATTATATAAACAGGCGCAGCAGCAATTGCTTGAAAATATGGCATACAGTGACGAACTGACAGGATTGAGCAACCGGCGCAAGTGCGATGAAGTAGTTGAAAAACTGCTGGATGAAGATACGGATTTCACTCTGATCAGCATGGATCTGAATCTTTTAAAGTATTACAATGATACGTATGGGCATGAAAAGGGAGATGCGCTGCTGCGCAGTTTCGCATCGGTTCTGAGGGAGGCGTTTCCGAGGGCTTTGACAATTGCGCGGGTCGGAGGAGATGAATTTCATGTGGTGCTTCCGGACCGAAAGCAGGAAGAACTGCGGGAG
>DLQV01000251.1:909-3191 GCA_002474415.1 Lachnospiraceae bacterium UBA7598 | reverse complement strand
GTTTATATGAGAAAAATGAGCAAAACGAAGAACTGCATCTGAGTACGGCAGTGGGGTGTGTGCAGCGCAGTGAGTTTTCGGGAAAAGTGGATATTCGTACGCTTTATCAGGAGGCTGACCGGCGTATGTATGCACACAAGCAGAAAATGAAAGAGAAGAATCCGGAGTTATATCGCCGGTAGAGAAAGGAAATTATTATTATGAGTGGATATCTGATCAAAGACACAACAAAGGAAGAACGGATTGCATTGATCCGCTCCTGGCAGGAGCCGGATGACTGTGTGGGAGGAAGCGGCATGGATCTGTTTGATATGTATGATGCATTTATCCGTGGAGAGAAGGAGATTGCAGAGATCAATGCAGAATTTCAGGCATCCTATGTAAAAGACACCGAAGATTTAGAACAGCCGGAAGAAGCAAAATCCACTTCCGGGGAACTGACACAGCTGACAAAACTTCATGCAGAAGGTGCGCTTACGGATGAAGAGTTTGCAGCCGCAAAGAAAAAGGTACTTGGATTATAAAAATCTTGTGGTACATTGGCCATACAAGTAAACGTACATGATACAACTTTGACGGAGAGGTCCGGACGAGTAATATCGGCTTTTGTAAGAGGGGATATACAATATGGAGAGTATCACAGGAGGAAACACACCAAAATATCAGGAACTGACGGAACAGCTGCGTTCGCAGATCGTCTCCGGAGAAATTGCGCCGGGACAGAAACTGCCATCGGAAAATACGCTTTCTGCACAGTATCAGGTCAGCCGGCAGACGGTGCGCAAGGCATTGGCGATTTTGCAGAATGAAGGATATATTTACGCAGAGCACGGGCGCGGTACATTCTGTTCGGAAATGATGCGGCACGCACATCCGTCCAAGAATATTGCTGTCGTAACAACCTATCTGTCGGACTATATTTTTCCCCATGTCATACAGGGAATTGATGATGTGCTGACCGGTGCTGGCTATAGCATTGTCTTAAAAAATACAAAAAATTCCCGGACGCGGGAAGCGGAATGTCTGCAGGAAATTCTGAGTAAGGATATTGACGGTGTTATTATTGAACCGAGCAAAAGCCAGATTTTCTGCCGGCATATGAACTTGTACGAACAACTGGAAAAATTGCATATTCCGTATGTGTTTATTCAGGGATGTTTCCCGCAGATGAAAGACAAACCGCATGTGCTGCTGGATGATTTTCAGGGCGGATATATGATTACAAAATATCTGACGGATCATGGGCACAAAAATATCGTGGGAGTATTTAAGGCGGATGACATGCAGGGGCAGAACCGCCATAAAGGGTATGTCCGGGCGCTGCAGGAGGCGGGAATTTTGTATGATCCGGATCAAGTGGTGTGGTTTCATACGGAGGATCGCAAAATCCATCCCTATGAAGCCATCCGTGAAATGGCAGGAAAAACGCTTCGTGGGCGGATGGATGCGGTCGTTTGTTATAACGACCAGACGGCACAGCTTGTCATTCGTGCACTGCAGGAGGAAGGACTGCGCATTCCGGAAGATGTTTCGGTGACCGGTTATGATAATTCTTCGCTGGCGAATCAACAGGGGCTCCGGCTGACAACCATTGATCATCCGCAGGAAAAGCTTGGTGCCATGGCAGCAGAACTGCTTCTTTCCATGATTCAGAACGGAGGAAAAGAGGAGGGGAAAAGCGTTCTTATTCAACCGGTGCTTGTCGAGGGAAATTCCTGCAGGAAATAGAAAAACAACTTGTAAATACATGCATACAAGTTATAAACTTAGAGTATAAAAACGAACAATATAAAGCATTGATTCTAAGGAGGAACGAGTATGCTGTTAAATAAGGATTACAAATTTTGGTTTTGCACAGGATCACAGGATCTGTATGGAGAGGAATGTCTGGCAAAAGTAGCCCAGCATTCCAAACAGATTGTAGATGAGTTAAACAAGACAGGCGTTTTGCCATATGAAATCGTATGGAAACCGACACTCATTACCAATGAACTGATCCGCAAGACATTTAACGAGGCTAACAACGATGAGACATGTGCCGGTGTAATCACCTGGATGCACACGTTCTCCCCTGCAAAGTCCTGGATTCTTGGACTGCAGGAGTATCGCAAACCTCTGATGCATTTACATACACAGTTCAATGAGGAACTTCCATATGATACCATTGATATGGATTTCATGAATGAAAACCAGTCTGCACACGGAGACAGAGAGTATGGTCATATCGTAAGCCGTATGCGTATGGAGCGTAAGGTAGTTGTCGGACACTGGACCGATCCGGT
>DLQV01000251.1:0-764 GCA_002474415.1 Lachnospiraceae bacterium UBA7598 | reverse complement strand
GCACAGATCAAGTTCGGCTGGGAAGTAGATGCTTATCCGGTAAACGAGATCGCAGAGTCTGTTGCAGCCGTATCCCAGTCTGATACAAACGCACTGGTAGATGAATACTACGACAAATATGAGATTTTGCTTGAGGGCAGAGATCCGGAAGAGTTCAGGAAACATGTAGCCGTACAGGCACAGATCGAACTTGGATTTGAGCGTTTCTTACAGGAGAAAAACTATCAGGCAATCGTTACCCACTTCGGCGATCTCGGTGCATTAAAACAGCTTCCGGGACTTGCCATCCAGAGACTGATGGAAAAGGGTTATGGCTTTGGCGCAGAAGGTGACTGGAAAGTTGCTGCCATGGTACGTCTCATGAAAGTGATGACCGCAGGCATGAAGGATGCAAAGGGAACATCCATGCTTGAAGATTACACCTACAATTTAGTAAAAGGCAAAGAAGGAATTCTTGAAGCACACATGCTTGAAATCTGCCCGTCCATCGCAGACGGCCCGATCAGCATCAAGTGCCAGCCACTTTCCATGGGCAACAGAGAAGATCCTGCAAGACTTGTATTTACATCCAAGGAAGGACACGGAATCGCAACATCCCTCATCGATCTGGGCAACCGTTTCCGTCTCATTATCAATGATGTAGAGTGCAAGAAGACAGAAAAGCCAATGCCGAAACTTCCGACCGCAACCAACTTCTGGACTCCGGAACCGGATATTTATACAGGCGCAGAGGCATGGATTCTTGCTGGCGGCGCACACCACAC
>DLQV01000272.1:2256-2531 GCA_002474415.1 Lachnospiraceae bacterium UBA7598 | reverse complement strand
GCATCCGCACCGGAGCTGTGTTATGCTTACCGCGTATTTCAGTGGTGGGAAAAAACATTTCCGCAGGCTAAATTTCATTATATCAATGCCGGAATCGGTGGAACAACATCGCATTTTGGGACGGCACGTGCCGAGTCCGATCTGCTTTCCCATAAACCGGATTTTGTTATCATTGAATTTTCGGTTAATGATGAATCGACGGAATTTTTCCGCGAGACATATGAAGGGCTGGTACGCCGCGTATGGCAGGATGAAAATAAACCTGCAGTGATGCT
>DLQV01000272.1:0-2204 GCA_002474415.1 Lachnospiraceae bacterium UBA7598 | reverse complement strand
TGTTTATTATAATAATGGTGCCAATGCACAGATCATGCATGCCCAGATTGCCAGACATTATCAGCTTCCGGCAGTCAGCATGCAGAGCACAATTTATCCGGAGGTCGTTGCGGGGCGGATTCCAAACCGTGAGATTACAGAGGATGATCTGCATCCAAACGACAAAGGGCATGAGCTGGTTGCATCTGTGATTACCTATGCTTTGGATAAAATCCGCATGGCACAGCCGGATGATGAAGAGCCGGAGATTCCTGCACCGCTGACACAGAATTGCTATGAGAAAGCAATTCGTCTGGATAATCGTAACTATGAACCAATAAATCATGGATTTGAGAAGGATACCAGAGTACAGGAAGAAGTCAAAGACTGTTTTAGGAACGGCTGGGCGGCAAAAGAAAAAGGATCATCTCTTACATTTACGGTACAGGGAAGTGAGATTGCCGTGCAGTTTAAGCGCTGTGTGACGCAGCCGGCACCGGTAGCGCTTGCCATCGTTGACCACGATGAGGAACATGCGGTCACACTGGATGCAAATTTTGATGAGGACTGGGGGGATTCCCTGACACTCACTCCGGTTATGGTTCACGGTGCAAACGGTACCCATACGGTGGAAGTGCGTTTGATCTCCGGGGATGAGACAATGCCGGCCGCATTTGAACTGATTTCTGTAATCACATCGGAAAAATAAAAGGAGGAATGGAATGTTTCCAAAAGATTTTGTCTGGGGTGTGGCAAGCAGCGCCTATCAGGTAGAGGGAACCGACCCGAAAGATGGACGGGGAAAGAATGTGTGGGATGAGTTTGTGCGTTCAGGAAGAGTGTACGAACATCAGAACGCAGATGTTTCCTGTGATCATATGCATCGGTACAGAGAAGATTTTGCGCTGATGCGCCTGCTTGGAATTAAAAACTATCGTTTTTCGCTCAGCTGGTCGCGGATTCTTCCGGCGGGAACCGGGAAGGTGAACGAGAAAGCGGTGCAGATGTATCGTGACATGATTCTTTGCATGAAAGAAAATGGAATTCGTCCGTTTATTACACTGTTTCACTGGGAGTTTCCGTATGAGCTGTTCAAAAAAGGCGGCTGGCTGAATGACGACGTTGTGGAATGGTTTGGAGAATATGCCAGAGTCGTTGCCGAGAATTTTTCGGATCTGTGTACAGACTTTATCACAATCAATGAACCGCAGTGCACGATTGGACTGGGACATTTAAGCGGAGTGCATGCACCGGGAATGAAATATTCCATTCCGGAGACTTTTCAGATGGCACACAATCTGATGAAAGCGCACGGACAAGCGGTCATCAATCTGCGCAAATATGCCAAGCAGAAGATACGGGTTGGATATGCTCCAACCTGTGGCGTCGCATATCCGGCGACAGAGAGTGCCGATGATATCGCAGCGGCAAAGAAAGTGTACTTTGGATTTGAAAATCCAATGGATAACTGGACCTGGAATGTGGCATGGTTTTCCGATCCGGTATTTCTGGGAGAGTACCCGAAAGAAGGACTTAAGAAATTTGCTCCTTACCTTCCGGAAATTACCGAAGAAGACATGCAGCTGATTCATCAGCCACTGGATTTCATGGGACAGAATATTTACAACGGTTACATGATCCGCTGTGGAGCGGATGGAAATCCGGAGTATGTGGACCGGGCACCGGGCGCAGCCAAAACAGGAACCGGCTGGCCAGTGACACCGGAAGCGCTTTACTATGGCATCCGTTTCCTTACCGAGCGCTATGGCTTGCCGCTTTATATTACGGAAAACGGAATGTCGGATCTTGATAACATTTCCGCAGACGGGCAGGTGCACGACAGCGAGAGGATTACGTTTCTGGACGCATATCTTGGAGCGGTGCAGCGCGCGATCAACGAGGAAATGCCGATTGCTGGATATTTTCTGTGGACGTTTCTCGATAATTTCGAGTGGTCGGAAGGATACAAGGAGCGGTTCGGACTTGTTTATGTGGATTATACATCACAGCGCAGAATCGCAAAGGATTCCGCATACTGGTACAGAGAGGTAATTAGAATGAATGGAGAAAATTTAAGCTGTAATCAGCCAAGCAAACAGATTTTATTTATGAATCCGGTATTCACCCACAATATCTGGGGTGGAACCAAATTGCGTGAGGAATATGGATATTCGATCGAGGGCGATGACATTGGAGAATGCTGGGGAATCGCAGCACATCCAAAA
>DLQV01000073.1:15624-15778 GCA_002474415.1 Lachnospiraceae bacterium UBA7598 | reverse complement strand
CCAGTCCGGTAACCCGTTGTTTCAGTTCAGCAATGTCTTCCTTCACTTCTACCATGTCACTCCTGAGTCCTCTGACATCGCTTTCCAATAAATCAAGTCTTGTGTATACAGGCTCAAATTTCTGATCTAACAACTGTGATAAAATCACAATATC
>DLQV01000073.1:14762-15584 GCA_002474415.1 Lachnospiraceae bacterium UBA7598 | reverse complement strand
TGTCATCCTTCTTTCACCTCCGATCTTTTTATTTTTGTTTTTCGATCTTTTCCGATGGCTATTATCTTAACATTGTTTTCATCATTCCGCAAGCAGATTATCTCTCGTCATCATTTTTCTGTATACTCCAGGTGTTGTGTGCATATACTGGCGAAATTTTTTATTGAAATAACTGATATTATTAAACCCGGCCAGCCCCGCAATTTCCCCGATATCTCTTGAACTCTCCCGCAAAAACCACACGCTTTTGCGTATCCGGTATTCATTCAGATAATCCACAATGGAACGCCCTGTAATTTCTTTAAACAACCGGCAGAGATGCCCCTCACTCAGATGAAACTCCCTTCCGATTTCTTTTATAGAAATGTTATCTCTGTAATGTATGTGCAAATACTGCATAATTGCTCTGACAAGTTCTGCACGTCGATCACTGTGACGTTCTTCTTTCTCCACGATAGCATTTGAAAACAGCAAAGCAAAAATTTCATATAATTTTGCCTTTAACAATAGCTCATACCCCATCGTTTTCTTTTGAAAAATGTCGTGCATCACCCAAAGCCTTTGTGCAATCGCTTTCTTCCATTCACAGTCCTGTACAAAAACTTTCTGAAAGATAATCCTTTCCTTTTGCAGCGGCTCAAAGTATTGCTGCTGCAATGCATCTTCTGAAAAACTATATAAAAATGCCGGGGCAAAATCAAATGCATAGAATGCGACTTTCTCCCCCGGATCTGCAGTCATTGTATGCAGTTTATCCGATGGAATAAGTGCAAAATCTCCGGCATGAATCGCGTAACTTTGTTCTCCAATTGAAAGCTGCGC